>JBDSKU010000174.1:0-23992 GCA_039916745.1 Nitrospiraceae bacterium | reverse complement strand
TTCGGTGAAGCCAGGCTACCACTTACCACACTGTCCGAATTTCCGGAGCCCCCTCTGACCGCTGCCTGTATCACCAAAGCCACGGAGTGGGCACAGGAATCGTACTTGGTAATAGCAGATAGCTTGTTCAATACTCTGCTTCGGGAATCAATCACCTGGCTGCGATCACCAAAGAAAAAACTCTTATGAGCCCCCGAGTGTCCCCGAGACCGTCGGGTGACCATGGACGAGTCCCTTTTCAACCGTTCCAGCAAATCGATCGGCTGTATCTTGGCCTAATCGTCCACAGATCGTCTGTGCAATCCGCTGGACCAAGGCACTCCAATCATGATCCTTCGCAATCCTTCTCCGCTCTTCCACGGAATCAGCCTGCGTCGCCGCTGAAGACAAGGCTGCGCAAATACCCTTCTCCCACTCTCTCACATTTCGTGCGAGTGCAATGACATGCCCAAAAGATTCCAGTGAACGAATTGGAGTCCCCACAACAGGCTTCCCGCTCGCTAAATACTCGTGCAATTTGAGCGGATAAATATACTTCGTATAATCATCCATCACATAGGGAAGAAGGCAAACATCCATATGTTGAGGATACGCACAAACAACGTCTACCGCTTTGCTGCCGAGAAGGTATACGTTTGGCAGAGCAGCCAGGCGATCTACCATGGCAGCGTCAGCCCCCAGAAAACCTCGCGGTCCCACCAGAACAAGTGACCACTCGGGATGGCGAATGGCCAAGTCGTAGAAAATCTGGAAGTCCAACTGCGTCTTAATGTGACCGACATAGCCGATTCTCGGATGCGGAATTTCTCTCAAATCAGCCGGCTCCGCTTGTGAGGCGGCAAATGCCTGATAGTTCACGCCATTGGGAACAAATAGTGTATGAGGATTGAAATGCCCCTTTCGATCAAGCAAGGCTGGCGAATGAATAAATACTTGATCGACTCGCTTAATCAGCTGTACTTCACGGCTGTCCAGAGGCTGTTCAGATGGAGAGAATGAATACTCATCAACGATGTGATAACAACTTAAGTCGTATGAATCGCTATCTAAAACCGAGTCAAAATTCGAACGCCAAAGGTAAAACACGATGGTTTTGCACCCGCGCCGACGAAGCAATGCTACGGCGCGGCGCACTCTTTCTTTCGCAACCCATGAAGCGAGAAAAGCTGGCCGGTACAGATGAGGGAGCCACTTCCCTGGCTGGTACAACGTAAAACCAGGGGGCAACGATTCCTGACGATGCGATTGTTTGACGGTCTTCCCATTCCCCAGCCAGAGATCTCGCCACCCTCTGGCTGGTTCCGCCCACACAACGTGAAAGTATTGCGACAGACGGGTAAGCACCTGATGCCGTGACATCCAGGGTCCGCCCCATTCCTCCGGCACAAACGCCACCACACCGATGTCCGGAAAGAGCGGTGAGGACTGGTCTCCGGGGTTTATGCTTTGTCCGACATTCTGTGAAGCAGTATCAGGCATCATTCTTTTACTGTCCGATTTGTTCCGGACGGTGTGGCTGAAAAACATGTGATCCGCCACCTCAATCACTCTGTCGGCTCTCACAGCCTCAGTGCGCCACCTTAAATTGAACGCGTCACGCGTCCCATTCTTGTTTGCCAGAGAGGATCTCTGGAACGAGGGCCCAGCCCATCCTGTCCTGACCAGAGATCGCCCTCAATCCTGACCAGGCGGACTCCCGATGCCTCGTGTCTCTTCTCATCGCTGGCTCCTTTCGTGTTCGTTCCACTGGAGCATTCCACGAAGGTGCCACTCACCTAAAATTCAATGAACTCTAGCTTACCCTCGCTGCCAGAGACAGGAGCGAATGGAGGGAGCCGACGCTGAAGGCAGTCGTCTCCCTGTCGTCGTTTGGGGGTACGTCGCAACTCATACATAACATACAGGAACAACATCACTGAACTTTTCACCTGGCATAGGAGTTCGCAAAGGACTTTTTTCTGTGGGAAATTGGCTCCTGTCCTCATAGACAAATAACTGATATTTCTTCGGCAATGGGTCCGAACTAAACCGCTCTACCTTCCGAAAATGGCGCTCGTATCTGTCAAAGTAGTCCATACCGGGTGCTCGCACATGGTATGACTCATGGGGGTTAGGCTCTGGATATTCAATGGTATTTTGGGAAATTATTGGGACAGGAAGAATGGCTATGCCGTTGGGCTTCAAAATTCTACGGATTTCAGAGAGGGCTTTTCGGTCATCGGGGATGTGTTCCAACACGTGCGAGGCAAAGACGAAATCATAGGACCCGTCGGCGAAGGGAAGTTGCTGGAGATCAACATTGTGATCGACATCCTTCGACTTTAAGTCCGCAGTTTCATATTGGCCAAACCGCTGTGAGAAAAACTCGCGGAAGAACGGTTCAGGAGCGAAGTGAAGCATTTTCAACTGAGCGGTATTTCTATCTTTTAGAACATCACTGACGACCACAAATTGAATTCGGTGCCGCTCCAAGGCATTGCAGTTCGGGCATTTCGCATGTTTTCTGATACCGGTCGGGGGAGCGAAATCCATGAACGGACCACTGTAGCCGCAGACAGGGCACTCAAATTTCTCTTTTTGGAGGTTGCCCAGCTTGAAGATCAAGAGACGGATCCAATTCTTAAGTCTGCTAGCGTAGGGCCTCAGCATGATATCCCCCTAACTGCGTAGCAGCCAAACTGTATTTTAATGGCCTAATCATTTTCGCCACTCAAGGACAGACTGTCTCGTAATCGACAGGGACCCGCAAGGGAGTCGGAGTCGGAGTCGGAGGGCAATCTCAAGAACGCGTTGGTGTGTCTTGGGACGCCTAGCCAGCCCCCTACGCAGCGGTGGCCTCAGCTCCTGGCTTCTCAGACTTTTCCAATAGGCCTTCAATCGTTCGTTTAGGGTTCAGCAAACAATCTATGCCCTTTGCACAAACCGCTATGAGCAATCGTGGCAGGCTCATCGGATAGCCTAGACTTTCCATCTTAGCACGGTGGTATGCCCAAAATTCTCTCTCGCGTAACGCAAAGACCGAGTCTGCTAAGTACTGATAGTACGTTGCGAGATGGCCCTTGAGATGAACTTCTAATTCGTCCTTGCTCAAAACGGCTGGACCGAACTTCAGAAGCCTATCAATATTATTGGACAGATACGTATTATACCGTTCACTAAAAGCCCGCAGCGACCCCTCACGAATCCTGGTATAGGTCAGCACTTGGTGTACGAATCCAAAATCACAATGACTCAATAGCTTAAAACATACTTCCGAATCAGCATGGATATTTGATTCATTGTAAAACGACTCGGAAGCCCTCACGAGATCAGACCGAAGCAAAATCGATGTGGGGCTTCCAAACACGTAGGGTCGACCCAAAAGAGTCCATCGACAGATATCCCGCCCGGCCATTACCGTACTAGGATACGGCAACCCATCCCACGACACAGCCGGGCCTCTCATACCATACGCGCCGACTATGCCCACCGATGGATGAGCCTCGGCTAACTCAACCATTTCCGCTATACAGTGGGGAAATATCCAGTCGTCTCCTAAGATAACTTTACAATACTTGCTCTCCGGGGAAATTTGACGCAAGGCATGGTTCTGATTTTGAACAGCGCGCAAGAACTCTCGGTTATCACTCACCCGAATCCTTGCATCTCTACCTGCATAACTTTGTGCGATCTGCAAGGTACGGTCTGTGCTGCAGTTATTGACGATCACATACTCCCAATTGGAATACGTTTGCGCGAGTACACTCTCAATGCACTCTGCAATATTCTTCTCCTCATTATAGACAGGTGTCACGATACTGACGAGCGGCAACTTCATACAGTCCATCTTCCTTGCAACAGTCACCATCCAACTTTCGACCTGAGACACACAGAACGATCTCAGCCTGGAGCGGAATGGCGCAACTGCCCCAAGTGCCATCGCTGTGGAAAATACACGATGCCATACCGACTACTGGTCACTCTTGACGACCGATAGATATCGGATGAGCCTTCAATTTGAAGCTTCACGCAATGCTCCACGACGTCATAGACGATCGCCCCGACGCCGTTGAGTGAAACCGAAATATAGTACGAAGCAGGCAGGAGGGTGAGACTGTCGATTTCGAGGTCCACATATCCCTTTCCCTGAGGCACTTCAGGAATATCGATTCCGTGATGCCAAGTACCAGTCTCGGTAATAAGCGTGCCCATTTCTGAGTGGAGCCGAAACACGAAATCCGGATGTAGAAGCGTCGTTTTCGCATCGTAGTGGAGTCTCACCAGCAGGCTGTCTCCGCTGTGAGTCACAGGCTGAGACAATCGCTCCTTGCTCAACAGTTCGATTCTCGTAAAGCGGGCCTCACCACTCCCATGACGCTGCGTATTGGCGCTTAAATCCGAGGTGGCCTGCTGAACGTCAGCAAAGGTCGCCATATACGATTGAATAACCGCCCTTGGATCTCCGTCTTCCCTGACTCGCCCCCCGTCGATCCAGACACACCTGGTGCATAAATTCTCCACCGCCGCCATATTGTGCGACACGAAGACGACTGTCCGTCCCCCGCTACGTAGATCCTCCATCGTATCGAGACATTTTTTCTGAAATCCTGCATCGCCCACCGCCAATACTTCATCCACCAATAGCACCTCAGGGTCCAAATGTGCCGCAACGGCAAAACCAAGTCGCAACCTCATTCCAGTCGAATAGCGTTTGATCGGCGTGTCGATAAACCGCTCTACCCCTGCAAAATCGACGATGGCGTCAAATTTCGCTTCAACTTCTTTCTTCTTCATACCAAGAATCGAACCATTCAAATACACATTCTCACGCCCGGTAAGCTCTTCATGAAAACCTGTTCCAACCTCCAGGAGGGAGGCGACTCGGCCATTCACGGTCACCCGGCCAGAACTGGGGTAACTAATTTTGGACAGCACCTTGAGCAGTGTACTCTTACCTGCCCCATTCCGGCCGATGAGCCCGACAACTTCCCCAACTTTGATTTCGAGCGATATATCATTGAGGGCCCAAAGGATATCCTCATTCCGAGTCTCCCCCAGGAACAATCGCTTGATTCCATTGACTAAGGCCTCACGCAGCATACCGAACTGCTCAGCCTTACCAAGGCGAAACTGCTTTGACACGTTTTCAACGAGAACTGAATAGGCCATGAGTCTATTGGACTCCTCCGTTAAATGACATCTGCCAGCGTTCGTTCAACTTTGTGGAAATACATCGCTCCCACGACCAAAATAATAACGGTGACCACACAAGATAGAAACAACAGGCTCCACTCAACCGGCTGGCCCGGAATGATGGCCGCACGAAAGGAGTCTATTATTCCAGTCAATGGATTCAGCCCCAGCCAAAACCGGTACTTTTCAGAGATAAAGCTAGGGGGATATATAATCGGCGAAACGAACATCCCCAGTTGAATGAAAAATGGTGTCGCATATTTCACATCCCGAAATTGAGCAGTCAAGGCAGCGAGAAACATGCCGAGCCCGTAGGTAAACGCAAACAGCAAGACGATAAGTGCCGGCAGCAGAAATAAATGTCCCGTCGGGGGAATACCGTAATAGATCATGAAGCCCCCGATAAAGACTGCGGCAATCGAAAAATCCACAATGCCGCTTAATGCCACGGATGCGGGAATGATGACTCGCGGGAAATAGACTTTCGTAATGAGATTGACGTTACTGACAAGACTGTTCGCGCACATTCCGAGCGTTCCCGAAAAGTAGATCCACGGCACAAGACCGATGTAGTAAAAAAGCGCCGGTGGGGTCTCGCCTGTTGAAATCTTAGCGATGTTTCCGAATAAAACCAAAAAGACGATCATGGTTAAGAGGGGCTGTAAAACTGCCCACACCACGCCTAGCATGGTCTGTTTATACCGAACCATGACGTCTCTCCAGGCGAGAAAATAGAATAGCTCTCGATAACGCCATAGCTCTACAATCCACCCAGCATTGAATGCCATACAGCCCTTGCTCCCCTATAGTTTAGCTATCGATGATGTTCGGCGAGGCTACAACTGAATTGTGGCCTTTCGGCAATAAAATGCTTCAGCATATCGATCTGGCGAGTTGCATTCGATGCCTCGAATCCTGGCAAGGGACAGAAACGTGTCCTCCGAGAACCATTGCTTGGTCCGTTGCGTCTTGAAGGAATCCAGCAGAATACGCGCCTTGTTTTTCAAGATCACTTCATCAAGGGGGGCAAACACGTTCGGCACACCCAGGTCGCCGTCATATTTGGGAATCTCGTATTCCAGGATCAGATGGCTACGCCACGTATTCCAGGTGAAATCAGAAATTACCCGATGGTCTTGATGTAAATCATGCCGATAGTGGGTGAAGATCACATCCGGGGAGAACCCCTTTTTGAGACTCTCAAAGTAGGCCTTGATCGCCTCCCCCTTGAACGGGAAGAAGCTGCCCTGAAAGTTCTTCACCATCACCTCAGACCGTCTCGCCTGGCGAAGAAACTGTTTCGCACTTTTCAAGGCCTCGGATTTGCGATCGCCGCCTGAACTAAACACAACCCATCTCACTTCAACCTTGCTGCGCTGCGCCAGCAAGCGAAGGATTGTTCCGCCACACCCAATCTCGATATCATCCGAGTGTGCCCCAAGACACAACACCCGCAACACGTCCGTTGATTGTCCTAACTGTAAGTGAACCATCCTCGAGACCAACTCCCGTGCCCGGTAATACCTGTCGGCTTGAACCAACCCTATACAGTAAGATCTATTGGGGCATTCTGAAAGGGGCCCACTAGGAGACCGTCATGCTTTTTTTTGAGAGCGCCACAATTCCCAAGGTGCGTCTCCGCGGGCGTACATCTCATCGAGCCGCTGCTTGTCCTTGAAGGTATCCATGCATTCCCAATAACCATCATGTTGGTAGCCAAGCAGTTGCCGTTCTTTGATCAATCGTTGGAAGGGCTCGACCACGAGTTCTTCTCCCGGCTTGATATAGCGGAAGATGTCCTTCTTGAAGATGAAATAGCCGCCGTTCACTTTCATATTGGCTTGGCTCATGCCTTCAATTTTCTCGACATGGTCATCCTTGCCCATGGAGATAATGTGGTAGCTCAAGGGAGGGGTGATGCAAATACAACTGGCAATCTTGCCATGTGCATGAAAGTGTTCGATTTGCGCAGGCAAATGCAAATTGGTCAACCCATCGCTGTAATTGGCCAGGAACACGTCCTCGCCCTCTAGGTATTTCTCCACCGCTTTGAGACGTTGACCAATGTTCGACGTGACTCCGGTATCGGCAAACGTGATATTCCAGTCCTGGATATCCGAATTGATCAGGTCGATGTGCTTCCCGCCTTGCGAGAGGACAAAGTCGTTCGACTGGCATTCGTCGTACTGCAGGAAATACCGTTTGACGACATCCGCGCCATGACCTAAACACAGAATGAAATCCTTGTGGCCAAAGTGCGCATAGTATTTCATCACGTGCCACATAATCGGGCGATATCCGATTGGAACCATGGGCTTGGGAATGGACTCGGAATATTCCCTCAACCGCATGCCTAACCCACCGCAAAAAAGAACAACTTTCATGGCTCCCTCTCCTATCCGACAGGCATTGACTCAGACGCCCTCAGCTTACTTCCCCAACCTATCGAGGACCTTCTGTGCGGCATTTTCTCCGCTCATGAACGATTCGTCCGTCCAAATATAGGCCCAGTCGCCATAACGACCGCAATATGCCACTCCGATATCGTCGAGATAACCGTGAACAGTTTTAAGGGCGGCGGCACGATCCAGATCGAAAATCACGTTCGCATAGGGAACCAGCATGGAATGTTTAAAGAGGATCTTGTCCTCTTCCCGGAGTATGCCGCAGCGCTTCAAGTCCTTGATGACGGGTTCAATGCAGTCTTCCGGTTTCCGATCAAGCGGGCGATACTTCGCGGAGTAATAACATTCGGCCTGAATACTGCCACAGCCGGGCGGCACGTTATTCGACGACTGTAAATGCGGGGTGCTCAGCCTGGTGAAAAAGTAATCCCGATCATAAAAATACGTCCAGTGTGCATCAATGAGATCTGCACGATCGACCCCAACGCTCACAATGACAACGGTGCTGCACGACAGTCGCTGGGAAGCCTCCAGCACATCCGCAGGCACACCGGAAACCATCTTGATCAAATCCGGCAAGGGGACGGACGATACCAGATGATCGTAGGGAGCGACATTCCCGTTTCTGAACCGCAGTTCTTTCCGTTTGGGAGCAATCTCGACTAATTCGTGGTCCGCCTGAAGGTCCGCCTGTTTCATGAACATTTGCAGATAGGACACGAAGCCACCTTTAGACGGATAACGAAACTGGTCGATATAGTGCACATCAGGCGTCGACGGCGAAAGGGCGCCGCGCAACACTTCTTCGATCTTCGCTCGATAGAGTCGCGGACCAACCCAATCGGTACTCATGTTGGCCGCAGTCGTGGTGTGGTACTTAACCGTATATTCCATGGGAAAGGTTTCCGCAAACGTCTTTCCGAAGCTCGCATACAGCCAATCCTGATAATTTTTTATCTCTCCATACTCGTGGTGCTGAGCATGGATAAAATCCTTCAGGACGTCGACGATGAGATCTTGCGGAAGTCCGTGGAGGTTGCACTGAGCCGGGTGCTTTATCCAGTGCCCCTTCCAATGATTATTGACCTTGGTTCTGAGGCGCTCAAACTTTTGATCCACGCTTTCCGCAAGAAGCTTTTGAATCCGCTCCACCTGGGTGAACGAGACGTGAGGGCCCTCATCGATCGTAAACCCGTTGTCGAAGGCATAGGAAGCCGTGTGCCCGCCATGGTAGGGACGTTTTTCATACAAAGTCGCCCGATGGCCTTCAGTATGGAACCGGTGCGCGGCGCCGAATCCCGCCATTCCCGATCCCAAAATTGCGATTCGCTCCACAGTGCCTCCTTACTTATTTTGCGCCAGCGTGTGGCGCCACCACTCGATCGTATCCTTCAGCCCTTCTAGCATCGAGAAGCGCGGCTGCCACTTCACCTCATTGGTCAATCGTTCGACGTTCGCGATCACCAGTGGTGCATCGTTTGCGCGACTTGGGATTGCTCCTAGTTTAAGGAGATCCTCCCGCCCCAGCGTCCGTCCAATGGTCACAATCATCTCCCTCAACGTGACCGCCGTACCTGAGCCAATGTTCACCGGTCCCTCCACCCCGCTATCCAATACGGACACCATCGCATCTGCCACATCTTGCACGTGCAGGTAATCGCGAATTTGCTTCCCGTGCGAACAACGCGCCTCCTGCCCTTGCAGCACTGAGCGGATGACTGACGACACCAAACGATCGGGATGTTCGTTCGGACCATAGAGAAAGAAAACCCTGGGCCAGGCCTGACTGAGCCCATGCGTCCGGCAAAAGGCCTGAGCCATCACATCCAGGCCGTGCTTGCACGCTCCATAGATTGTATTCGGAACCGTTGGAGTCCTCGTTCCATGGCAATACCCATAGCTCCAGTCGTACTCATAGCTGGAACCAGACATCACCACCCGTCGCCCTCCCTGCCGCTGAAACAATCTCAGCAGATCCATGCTCGACCGGACCCAGTCGAAGTTGAGATCGGACGAGATCAGTTTCCCTGGAACGACATACCAGGCAAGGTGGAGCAAATGAGTTGGCTGTACCGATTCCATCAGGCGTCCATGAGAAGAGCTGTCCAAAAGATCAGCTTGATGCCAGACGATCGGAGATTCCGCTCTCGGAACAGATTTTGTCGAGACGGCATGAACCTCGTAACCGCGCTGAAGAAGGGGCGCGAGACAATGGGAACCAATAAATCCCGTTGCCCCCGTCACCAAAACCCGTTTTGACTCAAAAGATGTACTCATACCCTGTAATCAATTCCTATCAGTAATCAGCCCAGTTTTTATCCCCGACGGATACAACTCCCGCTGGCAATGGCCAAGTAATTCCGAAGGCCCGATCGTTGTAACGCACACCCCTCGCCGCTTCCTTGGCATACAACTGCGAAGTGTGATACATCAGATCCGTCCCGTCCTCCAACGTCTGATATCCGTGTGCAAATCCCTCCGGCACATAGAGCATACGCCCGTTTTCCGCCGTCAATTCCGAACCAACCCACTGACCCTGTGTCGGAGACCCGTCACGTAGGTCGATAATCACGTCATACAAGGATCCCCTGCTGCAATACACAACCTTCACTTCGGCGTGGGGGGCAACCTGGAAATGCATGCCTCGGATTGTGCCCTTCTTGATGCTATGCCCGACATTCACTTGCACAATGGCCGGGCTCAGTCCATGGGAGGAGAACTCTTTGGCACACCAGCGGCGTGCGAAAAATCCGCGCTCATCGGTCACCCGCTCAAGGTCAATGATATAGGCGCCCTTGAGTTTCGTTTCCGTGAATATCATCTTGCCTCCAACCCAATTCCCTCATACCGCGCAATGGTCGCCTTATCCAGCAAGCGACGACCATCGACTAAGAGTGGTTGAGGACTCCGCCCACGCAACAACTCCGGCACTTTCCTGAATTCATCCCAACGGGTCACCAACACCACCGCATCAGCCTTCTCCAGAACTTCAGAAAGGCTCCCGCTCAATTCCAATTCCTGCGGATTAAAAATCTTCCGCGCTTCGTCAGCGGCCACAGGGTCATATCCTCTAATGACCGCGCCTTCCAGCAGGAGACTCCGCACAACCGGAATTGCTGGTGACTCCCGCATATCATTTGTGTCGGGGCGGAAGGCTAAACCGAGGATGGAGACTCGCACTCCCTTGAGCGATGGGAAATGCTTCTTCAGCAATTGAAGGATCTTCTGGGGCTGTTGTTCGTTGACTTTGAGAACGGCATCGAGCACATGCATAGTCGCATGATGCCTCTCGCCATGAGCCGCTAATGCTTTCACGTCTTTAGGGAAACAACTCCCGCCAAATCCACACCCTGCGGCGAGGAACGACACAATCGAAGGCTGCACTCTCTTGCCACCAGGAACGTCGACGCTCAAATACCGGCTCGTATGGACTCCGCGCATCACGTCAACGACATCGACATCCTTCACCGCAGCACAGAGATTCGCGATTTCGTTAGAGAATGAGATCAGCGTGGCCAGCAAGGCATTAGCCGTATATTTTACCATTTCCGCGGTCTTGTTATTCGTACGAAGCACCTCGACACCGCTGAACCCTCTATAGAGTTCGGCTTGTTGTTCGATGGTCGCCTGATCCATTCCACCCAAGACAATGCGGTCAGGGAACAGAAAATCGTGGACGGCTTCTCCTTCAGTGAGAAACTCCGGATTCATCCCCACTCCAAAATCTACGCCTGCTTTCTTGCCGGAAGACTCTTCCAAAATTGGGCGGACCACATCATCCGTCGTCCCTGGCACCACGGTACTCTTGACGAGCACCACATGATAACCGGGTTTGCTCCGCAGCGCTTGGCCAATCTCCTTCGATACTGCCTTGATGAAAGTCAAATCTATCTCGCGACCATCGAAAGGTGTCCCAACTGCAATCATGGAAATCTGGCTCTCATGGACAGCCTTATGAAGATCGGTGGTAGCCTTGAGACGCGACTTAATATTCTTCTGAAGAAGCTCTTCGAGGCCCCGTTCGAAAATCGGCGGAGTCCCCGCATTGATCTGATCAACCTTTTTCTGATCAAGGTCGACACAGACGACGTCATGCCCCTTCTCGGCAAAACATACGCCCGTGACCAACCCTACATAGCCAGTTCCAATAATAGAAATTCTCATACAGGATTACCTATTCACCGCGCACTGACGGTTTTGCAATTGACTTCCACGCACGGCTGCCCAACAAAATGACCGATGCCCACCCCTACTATCGGCTCCTGCCCGCGATGCACCACATAACACCTTGTTTCACTCACGAACGAACAGCGCCCATACAGCCTTGTCGCCTGTTACGCAGGAGACACCACCTAACTATGCGTCTTCCGCCTCTCGATTATCAGCGTACCAGAGAACCGACCGTCGCAAGCCTTCTTCAATGGACACGGTGGGGTTATACCCGAGATGGGCTCTGGCTTTTTCAATGATCGGGCACCGCCTGTTCGGATTATCGATAAGATAGGTGGCATCTTGACTCTTCTGCAGCACCACTTTTCCCGTATATCCGAGAATATCTTTGGCATGGCGCACCAGCATCTGCGCCAGTTCACCGACCGATATCTCTGGCGTCTCCACACCAATGTTGTAGGCCTCCCCGTCATGCCCCTTCACAAGTACTTTGTAATAGCCCACCACCGCATCGGTCACGTAACAAAACGTTCGACGAGGCGAACCATCAGACAACATGACGATGTCCCGATTATTAACAATATCTCGCGCGAAGTCCGGAATTACCCGTCGATCTGAGATTTTCAGCCCTGGTCCATAGTTATTGAACGGGCGCGCCACACGCACAGGTACGCCAAATTGGTTCGCAAAATTCACACACAGCGTTTCGCCATACCGTTTTGCTTCGTCGTAGCAGGCCCGTGGCCCAGTACACGACACAAACCCCCTGTAGGTTTCCGGAGTCGGAATATCGGACGGCGATGGATCGCCATAAATCTCACTGCTAGAGAAAAATAACAGCCCCTCGATTCCTCGGCCTCGCTCCTTCTGGGTCCGGGCATAATCCAGTAGCATGCGGAGACCATTCACGTTGGCATCCATGGTTCCAATTGGATCCCGCTTATAATAGGTCGGCGAAGCGATGGAGGCCGCATGGATGATATAAGCAAAGTCTCCCATATCAGCTGGCAAAGGGTGGCGAATGTCATGTTTGACAAGTCTCAGGCACGCATCCCCCTCTAAGGCGGAAAGCCACGACGGCATACCTCTCACAAAGCTGTCATAGACGATAACGTTGATGGGAGCTTGACCGGGGTTCATGCGATTCCAATACAACGCACCCTGAACAAAGTAGTGACCGAGGAATCCCGCGCCCCCTGTGATAAGTAAACGTTTGCCGGACATGGCCAAGAATTCCGACTTGAGACAGTCGGACATATAAGCAAGATCTTGCTGAACGACCTCTTTTGCTGTCTTCATTTTTCTTTAACCTCTGATTTTCGCGCGCAGATTGACGTCCTCACGGCTGGGAAGCCTCTCCATTGAGAGACTCGCTCCTAGCACCTCGCCTGCAGGCTTGCCTGTTATATTCGGACACCAGGAAGCTCTAGAACAACGTATAAATGAATGGAGCAACGGCAGACCCTTGAGTCAGGACAATCAGGCTTCCGAGAAGTACGAGTACCATGATGATCGGAAGAAGCCAGAATTTCTTCCGCTCTTTCATAAAGGCCCAGAGTTCCATGACAAAACCGCCCATACTCACCTCCTGTTCACGAGCACCAACTTAGAATTGGAATTTCATATGGGAATGGGGTCTTGGAGATCGGACCACCCTGTAGGTCGTGCTCGACTCAGAAAATGCCAATCTCATCGTGTCCTTCCGCATGAGTCGGAACACAAATCCGATCGGCGTCACCAAGGCGTAGAACACAATGCCAAGTAGAATTCTGGTATTGATCCACCCCAGAATATGTCCGACCCACATCCATCCTTTGTGAATAGGAGCTAAGATCTGCGGAAGGATGGCGCCCAACAGGATCAGAAGCCCGCCTGGGCCCACCGCCCACACCCGTAATGGCTCGCCACGAAATACGAGCGGCCAGAGGCCGATCACGACAAACACTGCTCCAACCAATAATCCAAATTGACGTAGCTCTTTGCGTGTTGCTGCGTGGTCCATTGCCCCGTCTCCCATCTAGCTAATCGAGTTCAAACTCTTTCTTCCAATCAGAATCCCCTTCAAGCGGTTTCTGATCCTCTTTCCGCAACACATAATTCTCGACGACCAGGATATCCATCTCCGTCCGCATGAAGCAGCGATACGCGTCTTCAGGCGTGCAGACGATTGGCTCCCCTCGCACATTGAACGACGTATTCACACAGGTGGCATACCCCGTCTTTTGTTCAAACGCCTTGAGTAACTTGTAGTACCGGGGATTCGTTTCCTCGTGAACCGTCTGAATTCTGGCAGAGTAATCGATATGCGTAACGGACGGGATGTCCGAGCGTGGCACATTGAGCAATTCGATGCCCCAAAGCTCCTTCTGGCCTGGATCGAATGGAAGTCGTCGTTTCTCTAGCACCGGAGCCACGAGCAGCATGTAAGGACTATCGCAGTTCATCTGGAAATAGTCAGACACCCGTTCCCTCAACACCGATGGCGCGAAGGGTCGGAACGACTCACGGTATTTGATTTTAAGATTTAGCACCGATTGCATTTTCGTATTCCGGGCATCGCCAAGGATACTGCGCCCGCCGAGGGATCGTGGGCCAAACTCCATACGTCCTTGATGCCAGCCCACGACTTTTCCCGCGGCCAGCTCGTCGGCTACCCGATTATATAAATCCTTTTCATCAAGCCGGTTATATACAGCTCCGATGGCCTTCAGTCTTGTCTCGACATCCTCGCTACTGAATGCAGGGCCCAGATAGCTCCCCTTCATTTTGTCGTGGATATTGTCCGCGGTCCTCGGCTTATTCTCATACTGATGCCACGCACTCAATGCAGCGCCCAATGCCCCGCCCGCATCACCGGCAGCCGGCTGAATCCAAATCCCCTTAAACGGCCCTTCTCGGAGCACTCTCCCATTTCCTACACAATTTAGCGCGACACCACCCGCCAAACAAAGGTACTCCACTCCCGCTTCCCGGTGCATCGTCCGCGACAGCCGCAACATGACCTCTTCGGTCACTTCCTGGATCGAGCGAGCCAAATCCATTTCCCGTTGCCCGAACTTCGACTCGGCTTTGCGAGGGGGGCCGCCAAACACGTCGTCGAACTTTCGGCTCGTCATGGTTAAGCCGGTACAGTAGTTGAAATACTCCATGTTCATTCGGAACGTGCCGTCCGGCTTGAGATCGATCAAATGTTCATAGATAGCCTTGACGTACTTAGGCTCCCCATATGGAGCCAACCCCATGACTTTGTATTCGCCGGAGTTGACCTTGAACCCCGTATAATAGGTGAAGGCTGAATACAAGAGGCCGATAGAATGAGGGAAGGGAATGTCCCAGAGGGGGGTCAATTTATTTCCCTCTCCCAGCCAAGCAGATGTGGTTGCCCATTCCCCCACTCCGTCCATGCACAACACACCGGCCCGTTCATAGGGTGACGCGTAAAAGGCCGATGCTGCGTGAGACTCGTGATGCTCGCCGAAGAGAAATTCAGGCAAATCAGCTTTATCGAGACCGGTCGCGCAAGCCATCACCTCTTTTTGCAAGAGATTCCGAAGGAAAAGCTTTTCCTTCAACCAGACTGGCATCGCGGCCAAGAACGACTGGATTCCTTTAGGGGAAAATCCGACGTAAGTTTCCAACAACCGCTCGAACTTGATGAGCGGCTTGTCGTAAAACACGATGTACTTCAGATCCTTGATCCCTATTCCTGCCTCTGCCAAACAATATTCGACTGCCCGGCGTGGAAATCCAGGGTCGTGCTTTTTGCGGGTAAAACGCTCTTCTTGCGCCGCGGCAATAATTTGCCCCTCCTGTATCAGACAAGCGGCGCTATCGTGATAAAAAGCAGATATGCCAAGTATATACATAGTTTTCCACAATCACTGACGAGCTACCGCCATTTCGGCAACCCACGCTGACATTTATCTTGTATCTTTATGAAGATTTCCTGCGGCCAACACTGCGACGGAGCATTTTAATCCCAAACAGGGGAACTTGCTTTTCTGAAAATAACTCTAGCAGATCAATGTATAGGGCTCCAAGATATTTGCATATTATGACGATTAGCAGCTCAGAATTATCGAGTCTGTAGGAACAGATCTCCGAGAAACTTGCTTACACGCTCCTGCAATCCTGCTTTTCCTCGGAGACTACTTCTATCTCACGCAGGTACCTACCCTGACTTCGCATTCAACCTTGGCGGATGCACGTCGATCTGTCAGCTTTTCAGTGACCACCAGCTCCTTCTTTGCCAGAGTGCCAAGGCCTACGAACCGCTGCTTATATGGTGATCCGAGAATGCGGTCCCAGTTCCTGAACGATATTCCGGATAGGGTCAACGGCTTCATTAATAGGTGCAAATGGAAAATCTCTTAATAACCACCTCAACCGCTGCTCTGTCCTTTCTAGGTTCAGATAGTGGCGAATCTTTGAGAGGATGGGCCCATTCATGCGCGGCTGAGCAGGATCAAGCTCCCAAGGGTGGAGATACATCACAAGTTGCGATCCCTGACTCTCAAGACTTCTGAGGAACATTTTGGAGGCTGCATAGGGAAAGAGGCGGAAATAGCCACCGCCCGCAACAGGCAATTGAAGTCCACAGGTATTCATAGTTGACGGAGACACCTCCCAAATAGTGCCGATCTCAGTCTCGATCAGATATGTTCCCCTCTTGCCCGCTGTGCTCCCCTGCGTTCCTCTGAACCTGTTGTAGATGCTGGAATCATACCTGTACCCTTCCTCAATCAACACCGAGATAGCCCATTCCGTTTGCGCTGAGATTGAGAAACTAGGTGCGCGGTATCCCACAACCCGTCTACCGATCAAATCCTCCAAAATATGCTTTGAACGCCTGACATCATCCCGAAAAAGCGCAGGAGTCTGAGTGTGCACAAGCTCGTGACCATATCCATGCGACGCAATCTCATGGCCCTCTTGTGCAAGGTCTTTTATCAAACCAGGATGTCGTTCTGCTACCCAACCGAGAACAAAAAACGTAGCTTTGGTCGAATGCTCCGATAACAGGTTGGCGATTTTTCTGGTATTCCGCTCAACTCGACTCGCCAACTGATCCCACTCGAGTCTCCTCTCTGCCGACCAAAACGCAGCGACTTGAAAGTGTTCCTCGACGTCAAACGACAGCATATGTTTCGGCTTCTCTTGAGTTATCGTCCCTTGTCGAATCAATGGGCCCCCTCCCCGAGCATCATGACGCGAACGGTGTGTACCAGAATCTTCAGATCAAGGAGAAGCGAAAGATTCTTCACATAGTACAAATCATATTGTAACTTCGTATGAGAGTCCTCTTGTGATGCTCCATATCGAAACTTCACTTGAGCCCATCCTGTCACCCCAGGCCTTACCGTATGACGAATATCGTAGTAGGGGATAACCATTCTCAAATCCTGGACAAATACAGGCCGTTCAGGACGTGGCCCGACAAGACTCATGTCCCCCCTGAGTACATTTACTAACTGGGGAAACTCATCTACACGAGTCTTTCGCAGCCACCATCCAATACGAGAGATACGAGGGTCATTGGCTTGAGCCCATCGAGGGCCAGACTTCTCAGCATCTGGCCGCATCGAGCGAAACTTCCAGATCATATAGGGCCGACCACGTAGACCTACGCGGACCTGGCGGTAAAATACCGGCCCCGGAGAGTCCAGGCGAATGAGGGCTGCAATAAAAACACAGAGAGGAATTAGGACCACCAGTCCCACCGCAGACACCATCACATCGAACAGTCTCTTGCTTACCAGAGATGTCAGCCGCCGGCGAAACCCCGTTGAGAAAATTAATGCACTCGGGCGAAGTGAGTCGATCGAGAGGCGCCCTGAAGCCTCTTCGAACAGGTGATGACCGTCAAGAATGTCCAACCCCATTGCCTTAAAATCAAGTAACGATTGAACTGGCAGTATGGAGCGTCGATCCTCCATACAGACCACTATAGTATCCACGTGATGCTGTTCGACAACCTGAGCTAATTGATCATACGTGCCGATAATCCCAGGATTGACCAGTCGTTCCCCTACTCGATCGGTCTTCGCATCAAGGAATCCGACGATGTCAACCAACCACCTATTCTGCGCCACAATTACCTGGCACAAATCGACGGCCAATGGCCCGGTCCCAAGAATGAGAAGGCGTTTTTTGAGACCAGGCATGCGCCATGGCGCCCCTCCCTGATCAGGGAACAAGCTGGCCACCAGCATGGGGTCCTCGCGAGACTTGTTATGCTCGACTTCCGCTGTCTTCATTTGAATAGGCTGCTGCATACATGAAATAAGGGGCATACTCCATTTCCACCTGCGTCAAAATGATGCCAGCAGCATCGCTGTTCTCGCCAAGCGCCTTCAAGGCTTTCTTGGCAATGCCCTGGTTCGTTCCGCCAGCACGCACCACAAAGACGGTCATATCTGCCATACCGCTAAGGATATTCACGTCTGCCAAAGGCATCACTGGAGGCGCGTCCAAAATGATATGGTCATACCGTGTGCTGAGTTCCGGTAAGATTGTCTTTACATACTGGATGCCAGATAGACCGGACGGGCGGACCCTAGGAGATCCAGCCGGCAAGATCCAAAGCGGCGCACCGTCGCACTGATGCACACAGTTTTCGAGAACCTCAGCCCCCTGGAGCACATCACTCAAACCAGGCCCGGAGGGGATTCCCATATACTCGTGCACCATTGGGCGTTTAAAATCGCAGTCAATGAGCAGGGTGGTCTTGCTCAGATCATGGGCGAGAATATATGCAAGATTGACCGCGGTCGTGGTCTTGCCTTCGCTCATCACGCTGCTGGTCACAAGCGTTACCACATGTTTCTTTTCACCGGTCATAAGAATTAATCGTGTGGCCGCCACTCGGTATTGCTCCGCCATCAACGATGCAGGACCCCACTTCGCAATCAAGTGGAATTTGGGCGGCAGGCTTCGAGCAGAGTCGGAGCGCTCTCTCTGGCCTGACTTGATAGTTGGACTTCCTCCTCGGCGCTCAAGAGCGGATAGGCCCTCGTCAGCAATACCCGAAGGCATGTCTGGCCCTGCCAGCAATGCCCGTGATTGCATCATGCCGATTCCATTCATCACACTGGCAAATGCCGGAATAGAAGCTAGGACAGGAAGACCGAGTTGGCTTTCAACTTCTTCTGGCCGTCGGAATCCAGTTTTCAAGAATTCTGCACCGATAGCTGATCCAAGCCCAATAAGACACCCCAAGACAAGACTCCCAAGAAAGAACTGAACTTTCGTCGGTGGTTCTGGCTCTTCAGGGAAATTCGCCGGTTCAATGATCCGATATTGCTCCCCAAACTGATGACTCTCATAATTTTCCAAAATTCTGGCATTTGTTCGCTTATCCAGAAGGGATTGATAACCTTTCTGCATATTCTCATAGTCTCTCAGCAGTACAGCCAAACTCTGCTCTGTCGAGGGCGTACGCTCGACATGCGCCTCAAACTCTTTTATCTGCCGAATCGTCTGGGCTTGTTTCTCCTTGAGAAAAGCTATCTCGCTCTTCGCTTCTCCGCGCTCCTTCATCAGTTCGCGCAAGTACGGATCGGTTGGTTTGCGAACGCCCCCACTATTGTCATCAAACTTCCCTATAGGCGACACATCCCCAGGAGAGATGCCTTCATCTACCGGTGGCACTGACTCTAATCGACGAATCTCTTCTTTTACATGCACAACGTCCGGATAGTTCTCCTTGTAGGCTCCCAAGAGCTCATTCAACCTTTGCCTCAATTCTCTAAGCCTAGCGGCTCGCGGATCAATAGGTCTGATATCACCCACTCTTCGCTCCCTTTCAAAGGGAACAATCCCTGAAGAAGCAACTTCCGAATAGTCCTTGATGGACCTTTCCAATGCGGTTAGCCGCTCCCCCATCTTATTCAACGAATCCGTGGAGCTAGTGAGCTCCGTCTGCAGTCGATCGAGGGTACGAAGATTGGACTCCATCTGCTGAGGAAGAGCCCCCATATGACTTCTTTTAAAGTCCGATATCGCACGTTCCTTGGATTCAAGATCACCCTTCACCCGCTCAAGCTCGGCAGATAGAAACTCAGTGGTGGTTTCCACGAGGCCTCCACGGCGTTTCAAATTATCCTCTTGCAGCCTCACCGCCAAAAGGGTTGTCACTGCCTGAGCGAGCAGCGGATCTGAATTAACATATGACACTGACACCCCTACGCCATCTTTGGGCCGGCTAACTGTCACCGCCCTGCGTAATCGTTTCATCAATTGGTCCGATGAGGCTCCCTCAGCCTCAGGATAAGGCTTAAGTGTGTCAAGAACAGGCATGAGAATAGATTTATTCGTGAGTCCCAGAAGAATCTGCTGCATGGCCACAGTCGATGGATCGTCAAATGGTTTTCCTTCAGGGGAAACTCCCTTCACATACTCCTTGGAAATCCTCGGACTGTCGATCGTCATGATAACGGTCGACTTGAATGTCTTTGGGAAATATTTCCACGCCACATATCCTAAGGCTACACACACGACTACACTAATGAGAATCCACCATTTCCTCTTGATCGGGATTCGAATAAAGTCTTCTGGGGTGAGTGCTTGCATATTCATAGGTAACGTCTGTGATGGTTTAGTAAAACGCTTGGGTTATGCTCATCTGGGCGACATGCCGATCGAAGCGATACCCTTGCACTCCAAAGCCTTGATCGAAATTCGAGTAGCCGTAGGTCAATGACAGGAACGTCTTAGGCGTAAATTTATAAGTCACCCCTCCCACCCCACCATAGGTGGTGAAGGAGAATGCCGAACCTGGAGTTGAGCTTGAGCCAAACTGACTGCCGTGGCCATAGTTGAGGCCGGCCGTTCCAAGTAGCTGAGGGCTCCCCATCTGCTGAGTCAGCACGAACGAGACCACGTGAGAGAGCACAGTTTGGCTTTCGCCTATAAATGTTGGCGTTATGCCAACGCTGTAGGTAAACGTCACCGCCGTCGTCATATCCTTCCAGAGCAGGGCGAGGTTACCTTTCGGCGCGACCGCTGACGTCGCGGCAGTTGTACTTTGACCTCCGGCGACTGTGCCGTCAATCAGCGAGACCCCTGCGTTAGACGTCAATGTTACAGTCGGAGAGAAGATATGCGACCATCCGGCTACACCACCTCGCGTGGTAAAGGACCCCTGGAACCCTGAATCAAATTCAGAACTTATGAAATTCAGGCTGAGCGTATCTTGAGCGGACGTCGCCGCCGAGAGTCCGGCCGTATATGTCTGATAGGTCATGTTCAATAGGGTTCCACGTTGGGCTGTTTTTGATTCGCCAAACTTAATAAATCCGCTAGCATAGCTCCCAGTTAAGTTGACAACTCGATTGAGGGGTGTCGAAATATTGGCATTGTACGTGTTGCTTTGCATATTGACGCGAGCAGCCTGAATACCTGTAAAAAACGGGTGGGCTCCCGTCCCTTCGAGATTTCCCGTCAGAAAAGCCGGTGGTTGAGGGGTGTACATATAGGTATCAGATACCGTCAACCGAGTACCTTCCCTCAGGCGACTAGCCAGCCTGCTCATATCGAGAAATATGCCAGCATTGGTTCCGACATAATTGAGTCCACTGTTCTGAGCATAGTATTCACCGATGGCACCAATCGTTGCGTTCACCGTGTAGAGGTCTCCAGCGTAGAGGCCCCGCACCTGTGGAGCGACTGTGGTGACGACATCATCCCTCTTGAGCCCAGGAGTCTTGGGAGCAAAAAATACATTGCTGTCGTATCTCTCGCCAACCGTGACCGATGGAATGATTCGAAACCCCTCTCCGAGCTGAAGAGAACTGGGATCGGTGGCTCCACCATAGGCTGTGCCTGGAACACTCCCCATCCCCCCGCCCATCCCCCCGCCCATCTGAGCATGGCCGAGGGACACCAACCCTAGCGTACATAAAATGATCAGCCCTGCGACCCCGTGATTCTGCCCCCCCCTACTCAACTAGGGCACCACAATGACGTCGCCAGTCCTGAGATAGAAATTGCCCAGAGTGGCGCTTCCGCTCAGGATATCGTTGTACTGGACGGGAATTTCGATCTGGTGTTTTTCGCTAGGGCCGTTGGCTGTGACACGCAACACTTTCATTTTATTTTTCTTCGCGAATGGCGTAAACCCTCCCGCCAGGGAAATCCCTTGCATGACGTTAGCGTACGATTTTAACGGATACTTCCCAGGCTTAGTTACCTCTCCCATCACATATATAAAATAGCTATTCACCTCTTTGAGCTGCACGGACACGATGGGAGAGGCCATGTACTCTGTGAGTCGATCGCTGATACGCTTGGCAAGATTGTTCGCCGTTAAATTCGCGGCAGGCACATCACCAATAAGCGGCATCGAGATCATCCCGTCCGGACGAATCACCACCTCTCGAGAAAGGTCCTGATTTTTCCAAACCGTCACAATAAGTACGTCCTCAGGACCCAATAGAAACTCACCAGGGGGAACCATATCGACCTTGTAATTGACCTGCTCTTCTACGCAGCCAGTCATGCCGCACGCCATGACCGCAATGAGGAACCAACTGGTTAAGGCGCGCATCAGACTTTCCCTTCTCCAAACGACCAGACAATCGTTCTTCATCATGCTTTCTCGTTGGCTACACTAAAATTGTTCCAATGCCCTGTTACCGGCTAGGGATAACCACCATTGATTCAGACGGCACGACAATCGTATCACCGGGCTTCAGCTCAATGTTCTGATTAATCCCGTCCCTCAACACGATGTCGTCATAACTCGCTTTGATCTTAGTCAACGGTTCACCGTCTTTTCCAAATCGAAAAATCACGATCTTGTTTCGAGAGGCTACAGGCGTAAACCCGCTCGCGAGCGTAATTGCCTGGAGCAATGTCGTCTTACTCTTGAGGGGCAGACGGCCAGGCTTGACAACCTCTCCCAGGACAAAGATGGCATAGCTATTCACCTCTTTTACCACAATAGAGACCGTAGGATTTTCCATGTAGGCCTTCAGGCGAGTAGAAATTTCCTCTGTCAACTGCGCGCTGGTTCGACTGACTGCCACCACGTCACCAATCAATGGCAAAGAAATTCTGCCATCGGGGCGTACTTGCACTGTCTTAGAAAGATCAGCATTTTTCCACACGGTAATATCGAGCACGTCTTCCGGTCCAATGATGTAGTCCGTCGTCACGGTCAATGACGACTTCTCCAGTGCTGACTCCTGGAGCGGACTCAATACAGCCGCCTTCGATTGCGCCGATACGCCTGTAACAACCACCCCGACTAACAAACCCATAATCGCAAAAACACGAATCATCATGGTCATGGCTGCCCTCATGCTTGGTGAATCGCCTTGATCATACTCTTTCGCATGCGGAGAGCAATACGCTCCCCCGTATACGCACATCACGATCCTGGACCTAGAACATGAATTTAAGACCAACGAAGTAGGGGCCTTCGGTGTTGTTTCGGCCAAACGGCAACCTCCTGGTCCAGCGCACTTCCGCAAGGGTTGGAGTCTCTGCTGCCGTCATAGGCGTCGGCACATAAACTTTCATCACTTGCTCGATCGCCGGCGCCTGCTCCATCAAGACCAGCATTCCGCCGCTACTGATATTGACAGACAACGCTTTCCCTTGATGCGCAGATGTCGACGGATCGCCCATCAGGTTAGTCATTTCATACGGAATCGGCCGCATAAGTGCCACTCGTTCGTTATGGTTCTGAAAGTCCGTCGACATTGGCCAATCCCATTCATTCTGTCCCACGTTGTCCCCCCGATTTTTTGAGGTGAAAACTCTAAACCTGGCAGCCGTTAGAACCTAGCCTTCTTGAGAAGAGTTTCGTCCAAGACTCCTCAAGAAAGACGGCTTTCCCATCTCCATGTTTCCGGGCACCATCAGGACTCGCCGGGCATCTTTTTTCCTTGCAGAGAAGTATAGAAATGCATCAGCTACGTGACAATACCGACGATGTAGGACTCGCTTCTCCAAAGGTGGGTGTTGACTCCCCCTAAAGGGTTAGGTACTATTTCCACTCTGTACTTACGTTCTCTATGTCCGTGTGCTACCTTAACAGAAAGCATTGGATTGTCTAGCATTGTTCTTGAAATAACCGCGAAAGCATCCCTCTTCCATGAGTGATTCCTCACTGCCCGTAGACCCGACAGATACTCTCGCCGATCAGCGGGCGGGCGCAGGGATTGTTGTCCTCTCGGCGTCCATGCAACTCCTCCATATGAATCGGCAAGCCTCGGAACTGTCAAAACAGATCAATGCGG
>JBDSKU010000173.1:0-3597 GCA_039916745.1 Nitrospiraceae bacterium | reverse complement strand
CCGCGTTGACGTGCTCGATCCGGCGATCCTGCTGCAATAGTTGCAGTTGTACTTGTGGTGGCGACGGAAGCGCAAGAGGCGAGCACCAAGATCAAAGGCGCGTAAAAGGCGACCCGGCTGTGCGGATCGATATTACATCGAGAACGCCGCGCCTATATGTTCAAAAGGAGACAGGAGCCCGGGAAGGTGTCTGGTGGCGAAACGGCAATAGCTCACCAAAGAATTTACGCTGGCGGCTGTCCGCCTCTGGAAATCACCGGGACGTCCCACGGCGGCGGTCGCCCGTGAGTGAGGCCTGCGGCGCAATCCTCTGTACAACTGGAAGAAGAACGTTAGCCGCGCAATGCCGAGCGTAAACGAGCCGAGCGAACAGATCCTACGATCTCGTGCCCAGCACATCTTTGAGCACGACCGCCAGATCGCGGAGCGCGCGAGAACCGTCGCCGACGAAGGCCGAGCCATGCATCGTCGCCAAGGTTTTCGGCTGCAGAGCCGCGAGGCGCTGAATGGTCGGATCCGTAAGCGTGGAATAGGGCATGTAGTTGGCCAATGGGCCCTTCTGATATTCGACCAGCACCTGCCGGCACCGGCCCAACACATCCGCCTGCGTGGATGCCTCGACATCGCCGGCCTGGTGCAAGAGATCCGAACACAAGAGCGTCCGCTGCGTCTCCTCGAACAACAGGCCCGCCTCCCAGCAATGCGGCACATGCGGCGTATGGAGAAACCGGAAGCGATACTTTCCGGTGCTCAGCACCTCCCCGTCCTGCATCCCCAAGGCAGGCCGCGTTGCCATGCAGTCATCGACCGTCACCAGCTTCCCCACCAGACTGCAGACAGCCGTAGACTGCGGGGCCAGGGCCTGCCACTCCGGCAACGACCCGCACTCGTCCGCTTCCACGTGGCTGAACCCTATCCATCGTATCGTCTTAGGATCGAGCACCGTCTCCACGGCGTCCCGCACCGCAGCAAACATGCCGCGCGGGCCAGTGTGGAACAGCAACGGTTCGGCATCGCGCACCAGGAATTGATTGAACTGCAAATTGAAATCCGGCACGAAGGTCGAAATGCGAAACAAATCCGGCGCAATCTCTGAAACAGTGGCCATGGCAGTCTCCGAGGATGGAGGAAAGAGCCGTAGGCTACCGCTGACACATCAACCTGTCAACGAGCACATCCGGGCAGGATTGGCTGGAACGACTGAGGCCTCAGGCTAAGCGGAGAACCGGTAAAAAGCGGGCCGATGGCGGGAGGAACTCATCGATCATCACAGGGCTAGCCGACTCGCAGGGCGGGGGCTTCCGATCAATAGTCTATCCATTTTACTGTTCGCTGCCGCTGGCTAATCAATCTTGAACGAGGACGGCAGACAAGTTAGTATCAGCCGCTCCTTTCACCCTAGACCTCACCGGAGAGTTCGAGGCCCTAGTGGCAGACAACCAGATAAACCCCTCAACCGCAACGCGAGGCATTCAGCTCCAGCTGATTGCACCTCTCCGCCATCCCTTGCCTTCCAATGTAATCGAGCCAAAAGGCGTCGTGTACACAAAACGTTGGGTCGTTGAACTGCTTCTGGATCTCAGCGGCTACTGCTCGGATAAAAACCTGGTAGATAGCCTGGCAGTCGAACCAGCGGCTGGTGATGGCGCATTTCTCGGTCCCATGATCGAACGCCTGGTGGAGTCATGCAGAAATCTCGGTCGATCGTTGTCAGAATGCCAAGATTCCTTAATTGCATACGAGCTGAATGAGGAGAGCACTGTTCGTGCGCGTGCTGTTGCCCAAAGTGTCCTAATGACTCGTGGCGTAAAACGCCCGCTAGCCAAACGGCTAGCTGACGCATGGGTGAAAAACCGGGACTACCTTCTGGATGCCGACACGAGACAGGCCAATTTCATTATCGGAAACCCTCCGTACGTACGCCTTGAGGATATTCCGGAAGAAACGGCCTCGGTCTACCGCAATGCGTATCCGACGATGCGCGGTCGAGCCGATCTCTATGTGGCCTTTTTCGAAGCCGCGCTTCGACAGCTAAAGACCGGTGGTGTATGCGCCTTTATCTGCGCTGATCGATGGATGCGTAACCAATATGGGGCGGAACTGCGGCAGCTTATTAGTTCGACGTACAGCGTTGAATTGCTCCTGAGCATGCACCACGCCAACGCCTTCGACGATGAAGTAGACGCCTATCCGGCGATCACGGTGATTCGGCACAACAAACAGCAGACGACCGTTGTGGCACGTGCCGATCAGGACGCTGAGAATATTCAGCCAAGACAATTGGCAAAGACGCTTCAGACGAACGGCCGGGACATACTGCCTCAAGGTATCCATCGAGCAGTGGTGAAAACATGGTTCAAGGGAGCTGACCCCTGGCCCTGCCATTCGCCAGAACAGCTGGCGCTCCTCAGACGGCTGGAAGATCAGTTCCCTCCCCTTGAGATGAATGCAAAGGTGGGAATTGGCGTCGCTACTGGAAACGATCGTATCTACATCACAACCGATGCAGATCTTGTGGAACCTTCCCGCCTCCTCAAACTCGCCCTTGCGAAAGACCTCGCGGACGGAACGGTGCGATGGTCCGGGCATTATCTAGTGAATCCTTGGAGCCACGAGGGGCTGGTCAATCTGAAAACCTATCCGAAGTTGCAAGCCTACTACGAGCACCATGCTGCGGCCCTGAAGAAGCGCCACACAGCGGAGAAGAGTGTCGGCAAGTGGTATAAGACGATCGACCGCGTCAACCATCTCCTCACCGACACACACAAACTCTATATCCCGGATATTAAGAACCGGCTGGAGCCGGTCTTGGATCGGGGCGAAACTTATCCGCACCACAATCTATATTTCATTCAGTCGGACGAGTGGGACCTCGAAGTACTCGGAGGCCTCCTGATGTCGACGGTCGGACAGTTCTTCATCGAATCCTATGGAGTCCGCATGCGGGGCGGCTATTTACGTTTCCAGGCACAGTATCTGCGCCGGATTCGTGTCCCCGCCCCGAAGACCTTGTCCAAGATGCAGTCCCATGAACTGAAGGACGCCTTTCGCCATCGTGACAAACCCCGTGCAACCCAAGTGGCGTTGGCTCTATATGGGATTAACACTCGCACGATGGAGGCAGCGCTTGAACATTGAGAAGAGACTGCAAGCCGCCGTCCAAAGCTACTGGAACGCCCGAAGGAAAAATAAAGAGAAGCAGGTCAAGTCGGGGAAAATCGATGCCGGAACGCGAGGTGAGGTAACAGGAGGAACCCAGATGGGTGCCCTGGAGGTCTTGGTTTCGGACATCCTTTGCGAAGCCGGACTGAAGAAGGTCGATGTCCGCACAAGAACCGCGCTTGAGCTACCGGGTTATTTCAGAGCCACAAAAAAGTGGGATCTCATTGTCATCTCCAACGGCGCGTTGGTCTTGGCGATGGAGTTTAAATCCCAAGCAGGCAAGTCGATCGGCAATAATGTGAACAACCGTTCAGAAGAAGCGGTGGGCAGTGCCAAGGACATTTGGACGGCCTTCCGAGAAGGCCGCTTCGGTCAGGCCCCTCCCCCATTTCTTGGTTACTTGTTCTTATTGGAAGACCGGGACAACGTCAAAAC
>JBDSKU010000172.1:0-8288 GCA_039916745.1 Nitrospiraceae bacterium | reverse complement strand
GGGGGGGAAGGCGTCGATGATGCGGTCGATGGTTTTCGGTGCGCTAGAGGTGTGCAGTGTGCCAAAGACCAAGTGGCCCGTTTCCGCAGCCGTCAACGCGAGCTGGATGGTGTCCAGATCGCGCATTTCACCCACGAGGATGATGTCCGGGTCTTCGCGTAGAGCGGACTTCAACGCATTCGCGAACGACAGGGTATGCACGCCTAACTCCCGCTGGTTGATCAGGCACTTTTTGGTTTTGTGGACAAACTCGATCGGATCCTCAATGGTGATGATGTGGCCTTCGAAGGTGTTGTTTAGGTAGTCGACCATGGAGGCGAGCGTCGTCGATTTGCCCGATCCGGTTGGGCCAGTCACAAGGATCAACCCCTTTTCCCGATCACAGAGCTGCCGCACGACAGGAGGCATGCCAAGTTTTTCCATCGGAATGATCTCGGTGGGGATGTTTCGGAAGACGGCGCCAAGACCACGATTCTGGACGAAGACATTGACGCGGAACCGGGCAATATCGCCCAACTCGAAGGAGAAGTCACATTCGCGTTTTTCCTCGAAGTTCTTCCGCTGGGTATCGCTCATCATGTCATAAATGAGTGAGTGTGTTTCTTCCGTGGTCAGTGGAGGATGATCGAGCTTTTTGAGGTCCCCGTTCATCCGGATCATGGGCGGTTCACCGGCGCTGATGTGACAATCCGATGCGCCTTCCTTTGCCGTAAAGGTCAGGAGTTTCGATATATCCATGAAGAGGACTCCTCGGTAAGATAAAGATGAGAACAGGCAAGACCTTGGTTGGTCAGACCTCAGGGCTGCTTGAGAGCAATGATGCCACAGGGTGATGGGAAAGCAAGAGAATAGCTGGAAGCGTTTACGTGGATTCCTGAGATGTCTCAGTGTTGGTAGGTAACGGACTCGGCTAGATCAGTCCCGCGGATTGCCCCGCGCGTTGGAATGCAGCGAGCGCCTGATCGATGTGGCTGGAGTGGTGCTCCGAGGTCACCGTGACACGGATACGGCTAGTGGCGTCCGGAACGGTGGGAGGTCGAATCGCCGGAGCGTAGACGCCTTCCGCGAACAAGTGTTCGGCAAGCAGGAGCGCGGTTTCGGCATTGCCGACGAGGACCGGCATGATCGGGCTGACGCTGGGGGAGAGGCTGAATCCCATTTGTATTAGCCCGGTGAACAGTCGTTCACGATTGGTCCACAAGCGCGCGCGCCGTTCCGGCTCCCGTTGGATGATCCGTAAGGATGCCGTGACGGCGGCAGCCGAACTTGGCGGCGGCGCCGTGGTAAAGATGAAAGACCGGCTCGTGTTCATCAGATACTGGATCAACGTCGAGGGACCGGCGATGTACGCGCCGCTACTACCGAGGGCTTTGCCTAACGTCCCCATTTGAAACGGGATCTCTGCCTCAAGCCCGAAATGTTCGGCTGTTCCTCGTCCCTGTGGCCCCATCACTCCTGTGCCATGGGCATCATCGATATAGAGGTCGGCCTCATATTCATGAGCTAACCGGCTGAGTTCTGGCAACGGTGCGAGGTCTCCATCCATACTGACAGGCCGTCGGTCACAATCAGGGTGCGGCGTGCTTGGCGTCGTGCCGCTAGAAGAGACCGTAGGTGATCGGTATCGTTGTGATGATAGACGCGAAAGTCGGCTCCGCTTAGTCGGCATCCGTCGATCAGGCTGGCATGGCAGAGGCGATCGGCCAGGATCAATCCACCTCGTCCGATCAATGTAGGGATGGCTCCGATGTTGGCCAGATAGCCAGAGCCATAGGTCAGAGTGGCCTCTGTTCTCTTGAACTGTGCCAATACGGTTTCCAACTCTTGATGCGGTGGTAATGAGCCTGAGACCAACCGTGCAGCTCCAGCTCCGGCCCCAAAACGTTGCGTTGCCTCGACGGCGGCTTGAATCACCTCCGGATGCACGGCCAGCCCTAAATAATCATTCGAGGCGAAGAGGAGGATTTGGCGTCCAGCCATTTCAACGACCGGGCCGACACCCGAATGGAGCGGCGGGAGCCGTCTGGTGAGATGTCGCGCGGCCAACTCGTCGAGCTGTTTCTTAAACATAGGGTCTGATTACCATCTGAAAATGGAGAGAAATCCGCTGCAGCATTGACAAGCTTGTGACATCCTTAGTATAAGGCGCGGACATTATTTGACGAAACGGGCCTCGCCCTCTCCGACGAATCTATCCATGAGCTACCGCATTAAGATCCCGGCAAAAGTTCTTCCGGTCGATGAAGCCCACATGCTGAGCGAGCTTGACCATGCGTTCCACCGACTGCAGAACTATCGACGTCCCCTGTTGGTCGGTTTGGGGGTGTTGCTGCTTGCGGCTGCCGTGGTTGGCGGGGTGTTCTATGTTGACCGCCAGGCCGCGCAGAAAGCTCAAGATCTTGAACGTGAGGCGATGCGTTTTTTGACCGCTCCTTCCGCCAGCGATCCTCAAAAAGCCGATCATGCGCTCAAGGAAGCGATCACGCGGTATCGGCAAGTAGTCGATCAATATCCTCGAACCCCCTCAGCACCACTTGCGTTGTATCATTTGGGAAATACGTTGGTCCAGACCAATGAATTGAGTGCGGCCATTGAGGCCTATCAGCGATTCTTGATGTTGTACGGTTCGAATCCCTCAATGGCAGGGCTCGTACAACAACGGTTGGCCTATGTGTATTTGCTCAAGGGAGACCGGGATCTAGCCGTCAAGGCACTGACCGGGATCTTGGAGACCCCCGGTACGCTGAATCGAGATCAAGCCTTGTTTGAGTTGGCGCGACTGGAGGAATCTCAGTCGCGGCCAGAAGGGGCGTTGGCCCATTATCAGGAGTTGATCAAGACCTATCCAAGTTCTCCCTTCACTAGTGAGGCGACGATCAGGACCAAGATCATGGATGTTAAAAAATCACAGGAATCGACGCCTGCGTCCTCGTCAATGGCCCCGGCGGGTGCTGCACCACAGAAGAGTCCTGCATCTCTTCCTTCCCCACCCGGCAAGAAGTAATCCTAGTCGACAGCGTTCCACGTTGATATCTGAAACCTATTCCTGAGCCTGTTACCGTACTACAGGTGTGGATATCGAAGTTCTTGCGAGCGAACCCGACATCGCTTTTTCGCAATCGTTAACCCAGCAGGCTGATCGCTGTCCTCGGTCTGATGGTTTGCCTTGTCCTGTGATTCAGGGAGTAGGGAAGACCGAATCTAGCGGCTGATGACGAGAAAATCGCCTGGTCGAATGGTCGGGCTGGAAAGATTATTCTTTGTCTTGAGCGTCTTGACGGGGATGCGAAACCGTTTCGATACTTTTCCCAGCGTGTCTCCCACGCGGACTTTATACCAGCGAGAGGGGCCGGCTGCCGCAAAATGAGCCTTTTCCGGGAGCTGGGGGAACTTATAGGATGGGATGCGGTCAAATAGCTGCTCCACTTTCGCTTTCATTCCCACCGGTACTTTGAGGTGGTAGGTCTCGTTGTTAGGAGGCGTCGCATCTCGGCGCAGCTCAGGATTGAGGAGCCGGAGCTCCTCATAAGGTATGCCGGTTACATTGGCGATGGCGCGGAAATGGACGGTTCGAGTGATGATGGCTTCGTCAAACTCATGGGGGGCAGCGGACTCCTGAGTAAAGCCGTATCGATCGGGGTTCCTGGCAATGATCGTTGCGGCCATAAATCTCGGCACGTATTCCTTCGTTTCCCGCCGAATCAATCGTGTCTTGGAAATCTCGGAAAAACTTTCGGCCTGGGCCTTGTGGAGGGCTCGCATCACTTTGCCTTCTCCGGCATTGTAGGCGGCCATCGCGAGCGGCCAGGCGCCGAAGAGGTCATAGAGATCGCGGAGGTAACGCGCCGCAGCGACCGTTGACTTGATGGGATCTCGTCGTTCGTCCACATAATTATCGACGCGGAGACCATAGGCCTTGGCCGTGCCCTGCATGAATTGCCAGGGGCCCGTGGCTTTGGCTCGGGAGTAGGCGTAGGGGTTGAATCCGCTCTCAACCAGGGAAAGGTAGACCAGATCGCTGGGGAGATGAAACTCCGAGAAGATTTTATCGACCAGTGGCCGATAGCGGCTGAGCCGGAGGAGCCATTGTTCGAAGCGATCGTGGATGCCGGTATTGAAGTAGCGAATGTGAGCCTGGACCGAGGAGTCCATGACGATCGGCATATCGTAGGCGGCATATTCCGCTGTCGCGCTTCGAGGGGCGTCTTGTGTCGGGGCCAGTTCAGCCGGAGGATTCAAGGCATCTGAAAAACGTGCGGTTGCTGGCGAGTTTCCCGCTGGGTTCAGCTGCAAGAGGTCTTCGGCCCGCGGAACGTTGCTGGTTCGTATGGAGGGAGTGTTGGTGCCTTCCGTTGACGGGCCTACCGTATCGAGCGGGACTAGATTGTCGTCCGGGTCGTCTGCTGCCGGTGCGTTCTCGTCCAGAACTGTGGACGGATCAGCAATAGCGGGTTCGGAAAGAGTTGCAGCCTGCCCCACTATAGGAAAGAGGCTGAGCGACATTCCAAGGAAGAGCGCAATCGGGAGGGCGGCATGTCTTGGCCTGAGTGGTGTCGTTGACATGCGTTGACTATCGGTATGGTGTCTGAGGTTCAACATATTCTGTGAGGGTAGACTATCGAGGGACCTCGCGCTTGTCAAGGAATTGCAAGAGGATTGGCATTCTACTCGCGGGGGCGGGGCGATCATGCGCGCTCACGTTCGCACAAAATCGTGGGAGATAGCACGCCGAAAACTAGAGGGAAAAACAGTCTGAAAACACGCGTGCACACACGGTTCCTTGCCTTGACAGCTTTTGGGAGGCAATGGTATCGTCCCCCCTTCCCGCATAGGATTTTTCACGTTTTATCCGAGGAGGGTCCGTCGATGCTGAAGCGGTATTTGCTAGCCCCCGGTCCCACGCCTGTGCCCCCTGAAGTGTTGTTGGCCATGGCGCAACCCATGTTCCATCACCGTGCTCCCGAGTTCGATAAGGTGTTTGCGGAAGTCCGGGATGGGCTGAAGTGGCTGTTCCAAACGAAAAATAACGTGCTCATGCTCGCGGCATCCGGAACCGGAGGCATGGAAGGTTCGGTCTCGAACTTCCTCTCTCCCGGCGACAAAGCGCTTACCATTAATGGCGGGAAGTTCGGGGAACGATGGACCAAGCTCTGTAAGACGTTTGGCGCAGAGGTGACCGAGATTAAGGTGGAGTGGGGACGAGCCGTCGATCCACAAACGGTGGCGGATGCCCTAAAGAAAGATCCTGGAATTAAAGCGGTCTATGTGCAGGCGAGTGAAACTTCGACCGGCGTGGCGCACGACATCAAGGCGCTTGCGGAAATCGTGAAGCCCTATAGCGAGACTATTCTCGTGGTGGACGCCATTACGGCCCTCGGCGTGTTCGACATCAAGACGGATGAATGGGGGATCGATGTCGTGATCACAGGGTCGCAGAAGGCTCTGATGCTCCCTCCGGGCCTGGCATTCGTGAGCGTGAGTGATAAAGCCTGGCAATTGGCGGAAAAAGCGAAGAACACCGCGTTCTACTTCAATTTCAAGAAAGAACATGAGAACCAGCAGAAGAATCAAACGGCCTATACGCCGGCCGTATCTCTCATCGTCGGGTTGCAGGAAGTCTTGAAGATGATGCGAGCGGAAGGGCTTGAGGGAGTGTTCGGACGTCAAGCCATGCTTGCGAAGGCTATGCGCGAAGGGTTACAGAGTGCCGGGCTGGCGCTGTTTCCCAAAGAGTCGCCGAGCGATGCCCTCACGGCTATTTTAGCGCCGGAGGGCGTGGATGGACAGGCTATCTACAAGAACCTGCGAGTGCAATACGGCATTACAGCGGCCGGTGGGCAAGATCACTTAAAGGGAAAGATCTTCCGGCTTTCCCACATGGGCTATATGGACCGTTTCGATGTGATCATCGGCGTGGCAGCTGTTGAGATGGTCCTCAAAGGGCTGGGTCATCCCGTGAAGCTTGGTAGCGGTGTGGCGAAGGCACAAGAAATTTTGATGGCGTAGCGGGTACGTCTCGAAACTTAATATAGGGCAGGCACAATGGGCATGAAAATTCTCATCAGCGATAGTTTGTCGACACAGGGCGTAGAGCTCCTTGAAAAGGCTGGATTCACGGTAGTCGTGAAATCCAAGATGTCGAAAGAAGAGCTATTCAAGGAGATCAAGGACGCCGATGGCTTGATCGTACGGTCCGGGACCAAAGTGACGGCAGAACTGATTGCGGCAGCCGAGAAGCTGAAGATTGTCGGGCGTGCTGGGTCAGGGCTGGATAATGTCGATACGCCGGCTGCAACGCGTCGCGGGATCGTGGTGATGAACACGCCGGGCGGCAATACCGTCACGACTGCCGAACATACGATGTCGATGATCTGGGCGATGAGCCGCCGTATTCCCCAAGCGACCGCGTCCGTGAGGGCCGGTAAGTGGGAAAAAGATAAATTCATGGGCGTCGAACTCTACAACAAGGTGCTCGGCATCGTCGGCGTGGGGCAAATCGGCAGCCATCTCACAAAGCTGGCGCAGGGGATCGGCATGAGCGTGATTGCCTACGATCCCTATTTGGCCGAAGAGCGCGCGCAGAAGATGGGCGTCACGATGATGCCGCTGGACGAACTCTTCAAACGTGCCGATATCATTTCTGTGCACACGCCGTTGACCCCTGAGACCAAGGGGCTCATCAATGCGCAATCGATCTCGACGATGAAGCCGGGGGTGATGATTGTCAATTGCGCCCGCGGCGGGATTATTCATGAGGGTGATCTGTTTGATGCGTTGAAGGTCAAGCGCGTGGCGGCCGCTGCGTTCGACGTGTTTGAGGAAGAGCCGGTGAAGGCGGATCATCCGTTGTTGACCTTGGATAACTTTATCTGTACTCCGCATATCGGAGCCCAGACGGCCGAGGCGCAAGAGAATGTGGCCGTTGGCATCGCGGAGCAAGTCGTCGATTATTTCACCAAAGGCATCGCCCGTGGTGCGGTCAATATCCCGTCCGTTTCTCCCGAGTTGCTCCCAAGGCTTCAGCCCTTCCTGTCATTAGCCGAACAGCTAGGGAAGTTACAGACGCAGTTATGCGAAGGCGGGCTTGAACGTGTGACCGTCGAATACAGCGGGGAAGTGGCAGGTCTGTCTGTCGCCCCACTCACGATCGCCGTGTTGAAGGGCTTGCTGAGTCCGATGATGGAAGCGCCCGTGAACTATGTGAATGCGCCGATCGTGGCGAAGGAACGCGGGATTGAAGTGAAGGAAGTGAAGAGCTCCGACGCGGGAGACTTCACCAGCCTGATTCGTGTGCGAGTGGAAGCCGGGAAGAAGTCGTATCAGGTTGCCGGCACGCTCTATCACAAGAAAGATCCGCGCGTCGTCGAGATCGATCAGTTCAATGTCGAGGTTGTGCCGGAAGGACATATGCTGTTGATCCTCAACGTTGACCGCCCAGGAGTGATCGGGATGGTGGGCAAGGTTCTCGGGGACAACCAGATCAATATTGTCCGCATGCAATGTGCACTGGAGAAGCGAGGCGGTACCGCGCTGCTCATCATTGGATCCGACGCGGTTTTCCCGAACACGGTGCTTGAGACGATCAAATCCAGCAAGGACATTCTCTCAGTCAAAGTCGCGGCTCTGTCCTAATCCCGCGCGCCATCCACCAGGTCAGCTATGGTCTCCGTTCCACCGAAGCCACGCCCCTCTTCGGGACAGGTCTCGTCGTCCCGCGAGCGCTCGCTCGTACCTGTGGGCATGGCGACGATACTTCCTCATGCGGCGAAGCAGGTTCGCCGCTTAGAAGAACAGCTGCTCGCGCATATTAATCGTTGGGGCTACGACGAGATCATCCTTCCCACATTCGAGTATCTCGATGTGTTGGCTCCGGGGCTTGAACCTGAACTGATCGATCACTGTTATCAATTCGTCGATCGTACGACAGGACGGACGCTCCTCCTCCGTCCGGATGCCACGGCGCAGATCGCCAGGACGGTCGCGATGGGGCTTACGGGCGCGACGTTGCCGTTGCGGCTGTCGTATCGGACTTCTGTGTTTCGGTATGAAACGGAGCATGCCGGTCGAGGGCGTGAAATTTTCCAAGTCGGAGCAGAACTCATCGGCCTGGACGATGCCACGAGCGACAGTGAAGTGATCGGTTTGATGATCGAATGTCTCCACACGATCGGCTTACAGTCTTTCAAGGTATCTCTTGGGCATGTCGGATTTATTAAGGGGCTTCTCTCGAGATCCGGACTGTCGCTGCAGGCGCAGAAGTTAGCCGAGCAAGCGGCGGCACGAAAAGA
>JBDSKU010000171.1:0-6336 GCA_039916745.1 Nitrospiraceae bacterium | reverse complement strand
ACAGCACCGACAAGAGCGGATCCACCGCTTCGGGCGACCGCGTTTTCCCCAAGGCCTCTACCGCATGCAGCCGCACCAGCCATTCAGTCTGAGTCAGTGCCGCGAGCAGCGATGATAATGCCGTTTCCCCCATAGCCGCGAGGGCTGTCGATGTCTCCTCGCGCACGGCCTTCACCTTGTCTTGCAGCAGCGGCAGCAGCGGCGCCACCGCTCCAGGGTCTTGAATCCGAGCTAACGCCTTGACGGCGTGCATCCGCACAATCCAGTCGGGGCTCGCGAGCGCCTTGACGAGCGGCGCGAGCACTCGCGCATCGGCAATGGTCGCCAACACCGACGAGGCCAATTCTTGAACCGTCAACACCGGATCGGAAAGACAGGCGCCGAGCGTCGTGACTGCCGGTTCTCCAATGGCTAAGAGGGCGCCGATCGCCGCATCGCGCACCGCACGATCGCCATCACGAAGGACGGACACCAGCGGCGCGACCGCCCTCGGATCCCGAAGCGTACCAAGCATCGTGGCGGCTTCTTCGCGAATCGCCCAATCCTCATCCTTCAGCGCCGCGATCTGTTCGGCTACCGCATCCGCCATGCAAAATCTCCTGGTCCGGGATCGATGAGCGTAACATAGCCATTTTCACAGGGTCAACGCACAGAGACTCGCGCTGGCACCTCTTCATGGCAGGCTGCGACGAGAATTGACAGGTCATCGACCGACGCCTACGATAAGCAGCCTAATGTTCGCCCCCTCAAATGCTCATCTCTGTTTCCAATGGAGGCCGTCATGACTACTTGGAGACCACAGCTTGGAACATGTTCTGTCCTGACGACTCTGCTCATCAGCTTCGTGATGAGTCTCGGCACCTCAGCAGAGGCCTACGAAGTCTGGCTGACCGACCAGTCGGATACCGCGAAAGAAAGCGGGGGGTTCATTTACATCTATGACGGAGCAGCCCTTGCTGCGAATCCCACGACAACCAAGCCGACAGTCACGATTGATGTCGGCGGCGAGATCAATACCTTCTGCGAAGGGGCCACGAAGAAAGCGGTCCGCCGGCCGCACATGCTGTTTTTCACCAAGGATCAGGCCCATGTCATTATTTCGTTTCTCAGCGGGCAGGTCTTAATCATGGACGCGGCCACCAAAAAACCGGAAGCCTGCCTATCGATGGGAAAGAACGTCCATGCCGCCTGGCCGACGCCAGACCAGAAGATGGCAATTGCGGCCAACATCGCCGAAAAGAAGTTTATCCGCATTTGGACCGATTACGCCGCGCACACCTTCTCGTTCGACCCTGAGAAAGACATGCTGAATCTCACCGCTTTCGAAGGCGGTGAGCGGCCGGACACCTCCCCGATTTGCCCCATCACGGAAGCGTCGAGCAAGTATGCCTTCGTCACGCTCCGTGGCGGAGGCCTGCTGGTTATCGACGTCACGGTGACCCCGATGAAAGTCTTGGCCACGCTGGACAACAATCAGATCCATCCCGCCGGCTGCGGGGGCGTGCAAATCGATGACACCATGTATATCAATTCAGGCGGCGGCTGGCCCATCGCTCCACTCTCCTACGATGTCTATGCCCTCGACCTGTCGAACCTCCCGAAGTCGGTGTCGGCTAAACGGATCTCGCAGCGGGACGAGCAATTTGCAGATTCACATGGGATGGCCGCAGTAGGCCGTTATCTCTGGAGCGCAGACCGGGCAGGTAACAACGTGGAGATCATCGATACCTTGAGCCATTTCAGCGTCGGCTCGGTAGATCTGACGACCGATGCCAACAAGGATCCGGCTCCGGATCTCATGGACGTCTCCCCGGACGGCCAATACGTGTTCGTCAGCCTCCGTGGACCGGCTCCCCTAACGGGCAATGACAAGACGGCGAACAATGCAAAAGGAACGATACCCGGTGTCGGCGTGATCCACGTCGACGCGGACGGGAAGGTCGGGCACTATAAAGGACAGGCCGCCATCACGAATATGAAGGATGGAAAAGAAACCGCCGATACGCACGGCATCGGGATCCGGACAACGGGTGAGTCACGTGCGACGATTACCACAATCCCTCTGGGTCCCGTTATCAAGGGTGGGGCGCTGGGGCACGGGCACTGACCCGGAGCGAAAGGATAGCTTCTAGCCCGAGAACGAAGTTACCGGATGGGTCGATCCATCCGGTGACACGGGTTATTCAAGCAACCGCTCAACTGCCGGCTGCCACCTAGCCCCTCTGAGCAAGATCTCCCGAAGGACCAAATCGACCGGTGTCGCCAAGGGGCATATCCACCCGAGCATTATCGACCACGCTCGAATTGACGATGATGTCTTCCGGCGCCGGCATCCACCCTAACTTCTCCAGTGTTTCAAGCGCCAGTAGCCTTAATGCGTCTTTCGCTGTGAGTCGAACCGACGCATAGGAAAGCACCCGCTCCCCTTCTGCGATGACTTCGGAAGCTTTCGGGTCATAGAGAAAAGCAATCAACGGCTCAATCGCCGTATCACCGATCGTGGCCAGAGCCGCGCTGGCCTTTTCGCGCAAGACGCCGTCCTTCAGCAGCATGATCAAGTCCGGAATCACGCGCGGATCGCGGAACTGGCCGAGCGCCGTCGCCGCAGCTTCCTTGATAAAAGCGTCTTCGCTGACGATACAGCCCGGCGTCGGGGTCCCATCCTGCCGAATCCCCTTCCCCTTCAATGCGTCCAACACCGGAGGCAAGGCGCGTGGATCGCCGATCATGCCGAGCGACGCAATGGCATGCCGTTTCACGACCCCATCCTTCATCGCCTCGATCAAAGCATCGATCGCTCGCGGATCGCCGATCTGGCCCAGGGCAATCGTCGCATCTTCTCGCACGGCCCGGTCCGGATCTTTCAGCGTGGCAATCAACGCATCGACGACTTTGGCGTCCCGTACCCAGGTTCGACCGATTTGATAGTCAGTCGTCATCCCGCCCAGCGCACGGGCCGCATGACATCGGACCACGAAATCTTTATCCTTAAGACATTCCAATAGAGGATCGACGGAGGGCTGGCCGATAAAAATGAGGGCGGTCCCGGCTGTTTCTCGCACCGTTTTCGAAGGATCGCGAAAGAGCTTGATCAGGGTTGGGATCGCTTTCGGATCGCCGATTTTTCCCAGCGCCTCAGCAGCCGCACTCTTCACGGCGCCATCACGATCTCGGCAGACAAGCATGAGGGCCTCGACCGCTTTCCGATCCTTTATGTCGCCACTTGCTTTTGCGGCATGCTCACGGACACGCCACCGCTCGTCCCTCAACGCGGCAATCAGGCGATCGACGACTGCCGCACCCATCGAGGCGACGGCAACCACGACATCGTTCCGCACATCCATGATGGAATCATTAAACAAATCGATCAGCGCTTCTACGGCTTTGGCTCCACCGATCTTGGCCACGGCTCGGCCCGCATGGGCCCGCACGGCCCAATACTCGTCTCCGCAGGCGCCGACCAGCGCATCCAATGTGGTCGGGTCGGCAAGCTCGGCGAGTGCCTTGGACGCCTCCTCGCGGGTCGCGTCGTCGACATCCTCGAGTGCTTCTAACAGATCATCAAGCGCCTGGGCCATGGGTGCGGCTCCTCTACTGATAGTAGTTATCGCGCTGGCCGCCATGCGGATAGGTTCGGCTGCAACGGATGATTAAGGTTTGGGTCCCTCGTCCCTCCACACATTGGTCGAGCGACTGGGCAACCTCTAACTTTCCCTCTAAATTCACGGTGAACGGAAAATCAAACGTGAAGGTGATGAACTTATATTTGCCCGGCTTCAATTTGAGCGTACGGGCTTCGGTCGTCCTGTAGGCATCCATGGACTCGGGGTCCGAGGCCTGGATAGAGGGCGTCACGCCTGGCACGTGCCACCAGGTCTGAGGACTGATGGTCGTCGCATCGATGGTGATGGTATGTTCCTGGGTATAGGCGGCCGGCGGACCGGCCATGGCTGGTGAGGACATCGCTGCCATGACCAGCAACCCTCCAACGAGATAACCAATCCTACTGTGTTTCATATTTTCCATCATGATGATCTATTCCAAGGATCCCCGTGGAGCCGCAACAAAGGCCGCCTGAAAGATTTCTTCCACGGCATGACCCTCCCATTCAGTGTGAGTCTGTAACCCTAACGTCCGCATCACAGTCGCACCGGTATCTAAAATAGAGACCGGCTGGTGAATCGCATGACCCTGTTTAATTCCCACCCCCGAGGCAATCCACGGCACCATCGGAACAGCGGTGCCAGCTTGTTCTTGGCCCGCATCTCTGCCTTCGGCACTGAGCGAGGTCACGAACAGAGTGGTCCGTTTGGTCAGCCCATGCTCTTGATAGATATCCAACACGGAGTGGATGCCCTTATCCACCAGACGAAGGGCTTCGCGGTACTCCTTCGAGGTCCAGCCTCGGGACGCGCCCACTCGACCGGCCTCGGGGAGATGCACCACCAGGAAATGCGGGAGCGCAGGGATGGCATGTCCATACCCATGACCGCTGGTCGCTTTCTTAAAATATTGACGGATGTAGGACACGATGCGATCCGTGCTGCACTCAGACTTCAGCGGCCCGCACATCTGGTAGTCCGTGTAGGGTTCGGGGCGCGCCAGCTGATAGAGCGATTCGTCCATGAGGAAAATCGCGCTGTCGCGCCCCCCACTCAAATCGAGATAGTCGAACATACTCGGAGCGCGCGGGTACCCACGGCTAAACTCGAAGGCATTCCAGGTAATTCCATGCTTTTCGACCGGCATCCCCGTAATCAACGAAGCCATCGTGGGCAACCGTAATGCAGGCTTCACCGCCGTGGCAGACCAGGTGACAGACCCATCCTTGATCAACCGGCTGAGAGTCGGCATCGTGCCGCCCTTCAGCGAGTCCTGACCGAACCCTTCGAGGACAAACAGAATCACATGCTCGGTCTGAACCGGCACTGTAGAAGCTGTCGCCGGAGCCACTGCGACCGCTGCCCCGCTTTGGAAGAGCAAACAGAGAGAGAACCACGATGTGATCAGTATTCGAATCGACCATCCGCGATGGAGGCTAAGTGTTAGTTTCACAGATCAGTCCTTTCTATTCCAAGGGAACTTCTAAGCTATCATGGCGTTTTCTGCCAAGGCAAGGGAGCCTAGCCCGCGTCCGCATGGTCCATCAAGGCTCATGCGGCTAATGGACGACTCCTGGCAGAAAAGTCGATGTCGGTGGTATGTTGAGGTTCAGCCTCGTGCCTGTCAAGGAGTCGACGCCTGGCGCGTCAGTCCTATCCAGAAGGTGAGGGCGATGCCGGACATCTTTTTTTCTCCACAGGCACCCACTCGCGTGGCGCTCCCTCACCTCACGCCATTGAGCCTCAGCCTCATCGCCCTATTGACCATCCTATCTCTCTGGCCATCAGTCACTCTGGCAGAGGTTCGAATCGTGACAGCCCAGGGTGAACATCGGATGGGGGACCGGGACACCAGAGAAGACGCCATCCGCCTGGCCACCGAAGCAGCCAAACGGGCGGCCCTGGAGCAAGTCGCCGTCTATCTTGAAAGCGTCACGGTTGTGGACGGGTTGGATGTGACAAAAGACGAGATCCGAACCTATACCGCAGGCCTCATCCTTATACTGGAGCAAAACACCAACACGATGCTCGACGGAGATACCATTGTGGTCAGAACAGATCTGGTGGCCCAGATCGATACGGAAGAAGTACGCAATGCCATTGCAGCCTTGCGGGAGAATGAGGATGCCCGGCAGCAACTCGTCTCGCTGCAGCAGGAAAATGAACAACTGCAGCAGGAGCTCGATGCAGCGAACCAGGCATTGTCGAATGCCTCGACCGCAGACCAGACCCAGCAGGCCTCTCAGCAACGCCAAGAGATCTTGAATCGGGTGCAATCCAACGCCATGGTCTCGCAAGCCTGGACAGATTGGGTGCTCGTCTCGCCGGCTGTCTATCCCTCTCCCTGGGTGGGGCTGGCCCAAACCCAAGCACTCCTAACCGTCGCACGGGGCCTCTATCCCACCAGCCCCCATGTCCTTGCGGCACAACAAGTATTTGCCACGAAACAGCCGCCGGCACCGCCCCAACCACCATCCCCCCCTGCACCGGGCATGAGACCACCAACCATGCCGAGTTATCAGATCGTGCCGGGGCCTAGTTCGCAGATCAGCCCGCGAACACTCAATGAAATTTCTCATACCACGCCGACGGGGCCACCTCAGATCGGCAATCAACCCCAATCAGGTCAGCCATCGCATCAGCCAGGCTCACGAACGCTGACGGATGTCCACCAGATCAATCCCTTCCTGCCGCCATCGAACAGCGCACCTCCGAACTCCAGATCAGCACGCGC
>JBDSKU010000170.1:0-5934 GCA_039916745.1 Nitrospiraceae bacterium | reverse complement strand
CGAAAATGAGTCCTGCTGAATCTGCCAATGTGGGACCGCAATCCATCGCAAGTGCAGCTGCACCCAATGCCACCCCAACTGGAGTTGCAACAGCCGATGCAAATGCAGCTACAGCACCAACAACTGTAAGGCCACAACCGACTAGTCCAACTGCAGTACTTGCGATGTCCACCACCAATCTGACATCATCTCTCGCTAACTGAATACCCGCAGCAACTGACGCTTGTTGCGGAGGCGAACTGGCATTTTTCAGCAATGCCAATTTAGCTGAATTTAACGATATGGTAGACGGACCAACAGTTCCCTGCCCATCTTGATCGAAGAAAGTTATGTCAACGGTGCTGGCGGTATAGTTTGTAAAGCTGAATTTATTCCCGATCTGATCAGATATTACCGAAGGCAGTCCGTCCGAACCCATTTCTATTTTCAGGTCTTTCCCAAGCGCTGAGTAGTAAATCTCGGTCAGACTGACAGGCTGGCCCAGCGCATCCTTCTCGCCGACAAGAATTAAACTTTCATTTCCAGACTGGTCTGCGACCACCGCTATGGTTGACACCGATGGATTGCTGATGGTTACAAGAGTTACCCCTGCCTGAGTAGTTGTTGGCTGTGTGCCAGAACTACCTCCGCTCCCGCCACCACTACACCCAGCCAGCAGCCCGACGAGCAACAGGCTGAGGAATGTAGCCGAGGCAAATCCTCGGAGCGAACATAGCTCAGCTGGAGCAGCAACAGGTGACGAGTGCGCAGGCATGGGAATCATAGGGATGCTCCTTCTTCACTCAGGTGTTCAGGCTGAAGGCTTTTAGACTGAAGGTTTTGATGCAAGATAATTGACAGCCTTCAGCCTGTACGCCTGACTCCCTCGGGCACTCTGTTTGTCTTGAGGAGACAGAGCAAGAAGCCCCGGTTGGGTGACTCGTGACGAGATGTGGCTGGTCGGATAAGACGTGATCGGGGGTCGATACTGTGAATGCGTGCAAGCTGGAGCCACTTGCAGAAGAAGCGCCGATTGCGTGCGGACAGCCGACATTACGGAAGCCCTCGCTCGCAAAAGGCGGACTTAGATGGTCCTCGAAAGAACTAGCCGCGGTACGATAACTAACTACATCATTTTTATCAATGCCTCTTTCGTAGGGCGCAGAAAACTCTTGGCGCGCGAGACTGGTTGGTCTGGTTCAACCGAACAGACGAGACAGACCAAATGAACAAGACAGACTGGTGGACTTTTTCAGGTCCTAGTGAGCCAAGGCTTGACTCACTCCCATCGGGGGAATATCGTATCGCTGTGGGGGGAGCTTAACGCCCCGAGGGAATATGGTTCATCAGGGGATCGAGCGTTGGGATGGTGTGCAAGCCCAGCTTGACTGGGAAGCCTAAAGTCCCGCCGAGATTTCCGCCGTACCTATGCTGTCCTCGGTAGGTGCGCGCTCCTCCCACCCTAACAGGCTGCTGAAAAAGTCCGCCAGCTTCGTTCTCGCATCGTTCAGACCCTCAACGTACCCCAGAGAGGACGCCTCGGGCCTTCACTTGCTGCGGCCCTGCTGACAGCCTTTTTGAGCAGCCTGTAAGCACAGTATGTATATGTGCGATCGCATCATGGGATGTACAGCGGGTTTGCTGCTCCGGACAATCTGTGTACAATGCCGTCCAATTTCATGACGTAAACGTTTCGAGAGGATGAATGGCCAAGCACAAGGGACCTGTATCTGCAACGAAGCCGATATCTTCATCGAAGAAACCGCCTCAACCACCCGCATCCAAGAAACCCGATTCTCGTGTGGCCCCGGCCGTCACGGCGGTTGAAATGGGGGCACGGCAGCGGGAGATTTCCGTTTCCGAGTTCTTCACGAAAAACCGGCATCTACTCGGTTTCGACAATCCACGCAAAGCGTTGCTGACCTGCGTCAAGGAAGCGGTCGACAACGCGTTGGATGCCTGCGAGGAAGCCGGAATTCTTCCTGAAGTCACGGTGCAACTGGAAGTCGTGGCCATCGGAACGTCGGCTGTACCGCCCGCAAGTCAGGCCACCCGGTTCAGGATCACGGTGACGGACAACGGCCCTGGTATCGTTCGTCAACAGATTCCACGAGTCTTTGCCAAGTTATTGTATGGCTCAAAATTTCATCGCCTCCGGATGAGTCGCGGCCAGCAGGGGATCGGTATTTCAGCGGCGGGAATGTACGGACAACTGACGACGGGTAAGCCGGTGAAGATCATCTCGCGGACCGGTTCAAAAGCGTCGGCGCATTACTTCGAAGTGCAGATCGATACGAAGAAGAACGAACCGCTGGTTCATGAGAACAAGCAGATCGAATGGGACCGGCCGCAAGGCACACAGGTGGCGATTGAAGTCGAAGGCCGTTATCAGAAGGGCCGCGCTTCGGTGGACGAATATCTCGAACAGACGTCGATTGCCAATCCGCATGTGAGACTGATCTATCGAACGCCGGAAGGCGAGACGAAGGACTATCCGCGCGCCTATCACGAGCTGCCGCCCTCGCCGAAGGAGATCAAGCCGCATCCCTACGGCATCGAATTCGGGATGCTCCTCAAGATGCTTCAGGAGAGTAAGAGCGCGACCCTTGCGAGCTTTCTGGAGAGCGAGTTTTGCCGGGTGCCTCCTGCGCTCGCCGATGAGATGTGTAAAGCGGCGAAGGTCTCGCCCAAGGCGAAGCCCAGGGACGTTCGCGGCGCGATCGCTGAAACGCTCTATCACACCATTCAAGCGACGAAGATCATGGCCCCTCCGACCAATTGTCTGTCGCCCATCGGCGAGAAGGCGATTCTCTCTGGCCTCTACAAACAGATCAAAGGGGAATTTTACACCGCCGTGAGCCGTCCTCCCGCCGTCTATCGTGGCAATCCCTTCATCATCGAAGCAGGCTTGGCCTTTGGTAAAGCGCCTGACAGCGCGACGAAACCGGAGAAACAGGCGATGCCGTTGGCCGAAGGGGAGGAGGAGGAGGGAGATTCGGAGCTGGCACGAGTGATTCGCTACGCGAACCGGGTTCCGCTGCTCTATCAACAATCGTCCTGTGCGACCGTTAAAGCGGTGCTTGCCACGACCTGGCGCAACTATGGGATCTCCCAGTCGCGCGGGGCCATGCCGGCAGGGCCGATGGTCATCTTCGTGCATATGGCTTCCGTGTGGGTTCCTTTTACGAGCGAGTCCAAGGAAGCGATTGCCGAGTACGACGAGATTCATAAGGAGATCACCTTGGCGCTCCGCGAATGCGGGCGACGACTCGGACTGTTCCTGCGCCGGCGCGAGCGGGCAGCCGGTGAGTTCCGGCGGCGCAATATTTTCGAACTCTATATCGAGGAAGTCGTCGAAGCCTGTAACCGATTGAAAGGTGGGAAACTTCCCACTGAAAAGTTGAAGGCACAGCTGCAGAAAATTGCCTCCTCGCGGACGGGCGGTATCAAGACGGATGAAACGCTCGGCAAGACAGGCGCTGGACCGGAAGGTCTGCCGTACTCAATTATTGTCACAGCGGAAGGCATCGAAGGAGAGGTGTCACCTGTGGCAACCAGTGCCGAGGGTGTTGCTGTCAAAGAGCTGTTGCCCTCTACGAATTCAAGCCGGACCGGCGCGACGAAGCCGAAGCCGAAGCCGAAGCCGAAGCCTGACAAGAAAAGAGCTGCGTCGGTCGCACAGGCTCCATCGGCTTCGAAGAAGAGCGTGCCCATAAAGAAGCCAGCCGGCACAAGCCGCGCAGGTCGCACGGTTCACAGATCACGAACGCGCACATAGGATCACGCATGGCGAAAACGAAATTGACCAGAAATGGGGCGGTTGAAAAGAAATTGATCGGGCTGGCCGATCTGGTGATCGCCGCCGCACAGCAGGCCAAAGATCCGACGATGGCGATCCCGATTCGCGCCCTCTCGAACGTGACGTTCAACGAGCGCAAAGGCCTGCTCGAGATGGGAAAGAAGAAACAGGCGCGTTCGTTCTTCAACGTGGGCATGGCCAAAAAATTCATGCAGACCATACTCGTGGCGGACGCACTCTCCGAACTCCAGCGCGCGGAACTGACGACCTCGCTCAGAGAGATCTATTACCGGACCAAACATACCATTCAGGACTCGAACGAGAATACGTTCGATACCCAGGACGAATCGGACCCGATCATCGAGGATTTGGAAGTGTCGCTCGCGGCGCTTCGTGAAGAGTTGCATGTCCGTGCGGAGAACGGCGGAAGTGTCGTCGGCCCGCTTGTGCTTGGCGACGACGGCGATCGTGTCGATTGCGCAAAGTTGGGGAAAGGCGGCTACTCGGTCCCGTCGATTGTCGAGCCGGAGTATGTGGAGATCCGTCGCTGCACGGCAGATTTCGTGCTGTTGGTCGAAAAGGGCACGCAGTGGAACCGACTTTCTGAAGACAAGTTCTGGCGGCGGTATAACTGCGTGCTGCTGACAGGAAATGGGCAACCACCGCGCGGGGTACGCCGCTTGGCGCGGCGGCTGCACGAAGAGTATCGGCTACCGGTATACGTCTTGGTCGACAACGACCCTTGGGGGTACTATATCTACTCCGTCGTTAAACAGGGCTCGATCAATCTGGCCTTCGAGAGCGAACGCATGGCGATCCCCAAAGCCAAATTCATCGGTCTTTCCAGCGCCGACCCTGAACGGTACGAACTTCCACGGAACGTCGGGATCAAGCTGAATGACAAGGATATTGCCCGCGCGAAAGAACTGCTCAACTATCAGTGGTTCCAGAAACCGGCTTGGCAGGAGGAAATTAAGCGGATGCTTGCCAGCGGACTGAAGTATGAACTGGACGCCCTTGCGAACAAAGACTTCCAGTATCTCACGAAGAAATATCTTCCCCGGAAACTGAAAGAGAAGGACTGGCTGGACTAGCCCAATCCTTCTCTTTAAACGTATCTCGAAAACAGGATTTAGGCATCTGGCAGCATCATGTAGAGTCCGATCATAATGATCGGCGCTGCGACATACATCGCTTTCTTGCCGAAACTATCGTAGACGCCATAGATCAAGATTACGGCCATAAGGGTGAAGTAGAGCTGCCCGATTCCTCGATATCCTGCATTGTGTTCCACCGCCAGCGCGAGCGTGGGCGATCCCAGGATCAGTACGGCCAAAAATGTTATCAGTCGGTTCATGTGGATCTCCTTCTCAATGAGGTTAAGGCCCATGGGGTCATGTTGATAGCGGCGGTTGCTGCACAGAGGACAACGCCCTCATGGCGATGAGGCACCACGAGGGCGTGCGTTTTTCCAGAACAGGTTAGTATGGTCAGACAACAATGGGCTAACAAGGGGTCACGATATACCTCTACGATACATGGACAATGCCGCCATGCTGCGCCTTCCACTGAGGGAAGTCAAACGGCCGCCTTTCCCTTGCTTGCTCCCCCATTCGACCCGGTGTTAAGATCCTGCAGCTGATGGAGGAAATCGATGCCGAACATTACGCTCTTAGTTTCCCCAAGTTGTGGCGCCTGCCCCTCCGCGAAAAGTCTCTGGAAGCAACTTCGAGTGAAGTATAGCTTCAGCTACCGCGAAGTCGACATCACCACAGAAGATGGACGGAGCCTCGCCGATCGGCATTCGGTCAGGGCTGTGCCTGCCACCATCATCGACGGACGACTGACGTTCGTCGGTGTCCCGAGCCGGGAAAGTGCCGAGAAGGCCTTGCTGCTCAAAATGAAACCGCGCGACTGAGAGAAAGACCATCCCATGGTTGATGACGACGACGACGATTTTGAATTGCCGGTGCTCCCGGTTCTCGATAAGGGGCCTCCGCCGGAGTGCCCTATGTGCGGCGAGTCGATGGGATTTATCGATGGCGGCTGGTGCTGCGTGGATTGTAACGGCGAGTTGTTGGGGCCTGAAACGGGCTAGCCAGTCAAGCGTGATCTGTGATGAGTGATGCGTCCTGGCTACAATAAGAACTTCATGG
>JBDSKU010000169.1:0-3057 GCA_039916745.1 Nitrospiraceae bacterium | reverse complement strand
CGTGGAGTCACCGGATGGATTACCGGCGACGAGCGCGGCAGTCTGCGATTTTACGGTTACAGTTGGACCGCTGACCAGCGATTGCTTGGCTGCGACAAAAACGGTTTCATCGTCGGTGGCCGGGGTCAACGTCACTGTGCCGCTGATGTTCCGGGTCGTGGAGGTCGGCAACGTGAAGGGCACAACGCTGGTGCTGATTGTGGTGATGCTCGTGTTGCTCGCGACCGGTACTGCGGAAATGACGGCTGTCGCACCCTACCAAAGTGGGGTTGCGAGAAGGCGATGCATAATGAGAGTCTTCAAAATATAGGATTCAAGCCCGCCTTTTTTTGGTGAGAAAACCTTCGAAATCGGCATCCCCCCCTCTCTTTAGGCGATGGCAAGCTTGGTTTGCCTGCGCGTCCCAGGATTTGTCTAGTATTACGAAATCGCAGTAAGCGACAGGCACAACCACATGATAAAAATCGATTGCATCGTTTCTGTGTTTGGTGAACGGCCTCTTTTTGTCCATAATCAGGGGACGCATGAGTTCGCGTAGGATGTATCGTGTTCCGCGTGGTAGTGTTTCTATTGTTTCGGGGATAGGTTTTCATACGACGGACCCGCTAACTTCCTTTGAACTCCTGGTCGGCGGGGGGATCTTGGATCCCCCCGCGACCGGGAGGCGCCACATCAGGATTCGTCGACATGCTTGGATCGAGGTTATGCGGTGCCTTGGACGCGTGGGGATCATCGCGGCCTTCCTGCATGTGTTGCATGCCCGGATCCATCTGAGATGGAGGGATAGCCAGAACGTCGGGCTCTGATCGCCTCTTGGCGGGCGGGTCAGTCTCGCGCGCGCCAGGGTCCTCACGGTGCTGGACAAGGGATAGTCGTTCCGCATGGACCACACACGGGGGTATGAAGGTCAGCGCGGTCACGGTCAATAGCGGTAGTAGAACTTTCACGGCTCACCTCCTGGCAAGGGGAAGGGCAATGGGTACGACAACGTGCCTCGCGATACGCTTCGGTGCGCCCTCAAACTGGTCACCTCGTATGGCGCCCACTGAACACTTTGCGCTACGGCCTGACTTCTTTCGGTTGCGTGACGAAGACCCGCTTCAGCATGATCCGCTCTTGTAACTTGAGGATGCCATCAAAGAGCGCTTCCGGGGTCGGCGGGCAACCAGGCACGTAGATATCGACTGGCACAAAGCGATCGACACCTTGGACGACGCTATAACTGTCGTAGATATTCCCTGACGTGGCGCAGGATCCCATCGCAATGACATACTTCGGCTCGGGCATCTGATCGTAGATTTTCCGGATGACGGGAGCCATTCGCCGGCAGACGGTACCGGCCACGATCATCAGGTCGGACTGGCGTGGTGAGGCCCGGAAGACGCCGGCCCCATAGCGATCCATATCATACCGTGCCGAGACCGCGGCGATCATTTCGATCGCGCAACAGGCCAACCCGAAGGTCATCGGCCAGAGGGAACTTTTTCTGGCCCAGTTGACCGCCATCTCGATCGTCGTCGTGATGACGTCAGTCGCCCCATCTTTCTCGTGTCGGCCAATCTGAATCAATCCCACGGTACACTCCTGCGATTCCCACGCGCCAAAAGAACCGTGACGTCATTGCCGTCGACCTTTCCCTCATACGCCTTGACAGAAGCGGATGGAGTCGTCAATGAGATGCCTGTCCGGACATTGTATTCCCAGCCATGCCAGGGACAGGTCACGATTTCTCCCTCACGTTCTTCTTTCCCGAGCGGACCGCCTCGATGGGCGCAGGTATTGTCTCGTGCGAAGAAGGTACCGTCCACAGTAAAGATGGCAATACTATGCCCATGGACTTCCGTCACTTGGCCGCCGCCACCAGGGATGTTTTCGGCCCTTCTCACCCTGATGTCGTCTGCCATTGTCGCCTCCCCATTGGCTGACGCGTGAGGACGAGTTCATCCGCGGACTCCACTCCACCCTTTGTCGGCATGGATCACCTTCTCCGGATTTAGGCGTTGGGCTCGTTCCAATAGAACCACCTTCGCTTCAGGATACGCCGGATCGGGAATGCAGCAATTATCGACCGGACAGACCGAGGCGCACTGCGGCTCATCGAAATGCCCGACGCATTCCGTGCATCGGTCGTGGGTGATCACGTAAATGCTGTCCCCCACGCCTTGCCTGCCTCCCACATGGTTACCCTTGGCTTCGGCGTCGCTCCGCGTTTCAAAGATTGCTTCGTTAGGGCATTCCGGCAGACAGGCTCCGCAAGAGATACAATCGTCGGTAATCAAGAGAGCCATGGTCTTCTCTCCTCCACAGAGAACAGGGGTGTGCTGCGTCCTTCCACTGCGCTTAGAATTCCTTCAGCGGATGGTTGGGAACCGCAACGTTAAAGAAGGCGACGTTCGGATGTTGAAACTCTAACCGTTTCTCTCTGATCGGAAATGCCCGGTCTCCAATGGCCAGGAGCTGCTGTTTATTCAACAGGAGGTCCCGTTTATCATAGACAGACCATTCGTATTCGCGCGTCATGCCCAAGGCATCGACGGGGCAGGCTTGCACGCACAGTCCACAAAATACGCAGCGAGTCATATCCATGTCATAGGCTTTCGCATACCGTTTTATGGGTTCACCGGGGACTTCGGCGCTGGTCACCCTGATCACACGTGAAGGGCAGGCCGCTTCACAGAGATCACAGCCGACGCATTTCTCAGTGCCATCGTCATACCGCAGTAACCCCAGCATGCCGCGGTAGTTGTCCGGCAGGGTTCGCTTGTCGTGCGGATATTGGAGCGTCACAGGGTGGTAATAGACGAGATGCGTGAGGGTGGCCTTCATGCCCACCGCAATCTCGTAGAACATGATCGTCTTGAGCCAATGTTTTAGCCAGTTGGGAATCTGGCGTTTTCGTAATTTCCACATGAACGATTTCAGCTTCTCCATACTCAGGGCAGCCCTTTCCCTCAGTTCCTTCGCCCGTCCCCAGGTAGGTTTGCACAGAAGCCGACGGATTTGGTTGTGTGACGGTTTCGACTCTCTGCGCGTGAGCCACGCCAGATCCCACCAGCA
>JBDSKU010000168.1:0-7308 GCA_039916745.1 Nitrospiraceae bacterium | reverse complement strand
CCCGATAAAATGGCGGCTCTCTACGCGCCGGCCGCAGTGCTGTTGCCGACGGTATCGAACAAACCGCGTACCAATCATGAGGAAATCCGCGATTATTTCGTGCATTTCCTCGAAAAGAAACCGCAGGGGAAAATCGACTTCCGCATCATTAAGATCGGTTGCGACAGCGCTTCTGACACGGGTCTTTATACCTTCACGCTGCACGATGCCAAGGGCAAGTCCCAAAAAGTGTCGGCCCGATATTCCTATGTGTACGAATACCTAAACGATCAGTGGCTGATCGAGCATCACCATTCTTCAGCAATGCCTGAACCGGTCAGGGTGAAATGAGAGACGTCGCGTAGCGGCAAATCGAAAAGTCTTAACAACGCCCTGAATATCTTGTCGCAGTCGAAGAGGAGCTTCGCGGCGAAGAGATTCGAAGAATTGAAGTTGCCGTCTGATCGTGTCAAAGATTCCTAATGTCATTCGCATAACCATGGGGCAAGCCAACCCCATGCGCGGGGGCATGACCATTCTCTGTGTGAAGGCGTCGCGTCGAACCCTTGTGGATAATGTGGGCTAGCCCAGCACCCGTATCTTCCATTCACCTCCCTCTATCCTTTACTATAAGTCTCGGGTTTCCCTCTTACGAAGGCTCCTCTGAATGAAAGCGAAAACGAGTTTTTCCTGCCAGGCTTGCGGCCATGAGTCGCCGCGTTGGCTTGGCCGCTGTCCTGACTGCAGCGGCTGGAATACGATGAAAGAGGAACGGCAGGCGCCGACCGGGAAGGGGCGGCCTGCTGCGATGAAGATTGCCCAGGCCAAGGCCACGCCGATTGCCGAGATCGAAGTCGTCGGTGAAGACCGGCGGCTGACGAATATCGGTGAATTCGACCGGGTGCTGGGTGGGGGAGTCATTCCCGGCTCGGTCATCCTGATCGGTGGTGATCCAGGGATCGGGAAGACGACCCTGTTGCTCCAGGCGCTCCCACGCCTGTCTTCGAAGGAAGAACCGGTGCTGTATGTTTCCGGGGAGGAATCTCCGAGGCAGATCAAGATGCGGGGGCAGCGGCTCGGCATCGAGCATCCGAATCTGCTCATCCTGGCGGAAACGTCTCTCGAACAGATCCTCAAGGCCGTGCAGGAGATCCAGCCTGCTGCCGTGGTCGTCGACTCGATTCAAACGGTCTATACGGAACAGATCACCTCTGCGCCAGGCAGCATCAGCCAGGTGCAGGAGGTCGCGGGCCAGTTAATGTGGTACGCGAAGCGCAGCAATGTACCGGTCTTCATCATCGGGCATGTCACCAAAGAAGGTGCGATTGCCGGGCCTCGACTGTTGGAACATATCGTCGATACCGTGCTGTATTTCGAAGGAGACAAGGGCCATAGCTTTCGGATTCTCCGCGCAGTGAAGAATCGTTTTGGCTCGACCAACGAGATCGGCGTGTTCGAAATGAAAGACACTGGGCTGGAGGAAGTGAGCAATCCCTCCGAGTTGTTTCTGGCGGAACGGTCCCAGCGCACGACGGGGTCGGTGGTCGTCTCGAGCCTCGAAGGGTCGCGGCCGATTCTGGTCGAATTGCAAGCCTTGGTGTCGTCCACGAGTTATGCGATGCCGAAACGCATGGCCAACGGCGTCGAGCAGAATCGAGTCTCGCTCCTGCTCGCGGTCATGGAGAAGCGGCTGGGCATGCATCTATCTGGGCAGGACGTCTATGTTAACGTCGTCGGAGGGATGCATATCGATGAGCCGGCCATCGACTTGGGCATTGTGGCGGCGGTCACATCGAGTTTGCGTGAAGTGCCGATTGAGCCGGGCCTGTTGGTGTTGGGGGAAGTGGGACTTGGCGGTGAAGTGCGTGCGATCAGTCAGGCGGAAATGCGGATTCGTGAAGCGGCAAAAATGGGATTCACACGTTGTCTGTTGCCGGAACGGAATTTGGCTAAGCTGGAGCCTATCAATGGGATTGAATTGATCGGGATCAAGGAAGTGGGAGAGGCATTAGATGTGGTGCTGGCATAAAAGTGGAACAGATGGGCGTGCCGTTGTGCAAACGCAACGGGTAGGGTCTCACCCGCCGACTCCCGTTGCCCCAAGGCGTATCGATTACCTCGTCGGCTGTGCTCGTTGGGCAAACAGCGTGGAGACTCGACTGACATCCCCATTCACGCGAGGAGCCGGTGTGAGGGCAGAGAAGCGCGGGCGTCGCTGGGCGTTCTTGCTGCTCTGTTGCTTCGCCGTCCCCTTGTTTTCCAATTGTGCGGCTGTCCCGCCGCGCGAGGAGGCTGGGCTCAAGCAGGCGACGGTGGAGGAGTTGACGGTGTTACTGAGTCAGCGGGGAGCCGCGATTCAGACGATGAAGGGTCTCTTCAGTGCGAAGGTGCGGGGCGGGATCATTCCGATCGCGTCACGGATAGAGGGGGCCTTGTATTATCGTCGTCCAGACGCCATGCGCCTGCGTGGATTCACCGCGATCGGCAGCGAACTCTTTGAATTCGTACAGACGGGCGATCAGTTCACATTGCGGCTGCCGACGATGGGCCGTGTTTTTTCCGGTAGTCTCTCCGATATGAGCGAGATGGGCAAGCTCGCCAGGCCCTTTCAATTGAGCGTCTGGGCGATGGGTGGTCTGCTGGGTACCGGTACCATCACGAAGGACGAGACGGCTGTCCTTGTGGCCGACGGGGATCGTGACCGGCTGGATGTGTCCGGGCCTTCTTCTAACGGCGTACAAGTCATACGCCGGCGGCTCTGGTTTGAACGGCAGACATGGCTCGTCGTGCGGGAAGATCGGCTGACGGAGTCCGGTGCCGTGGAAGCCACGATTCAGTACGAGGACTTCCGTGCGATCGGCGAGGGTGACGCGACGAGTGCGGCAAGCGCAGGGCGATTGCTACGACCGTTTAAGATTTCGTTGGAAGATGGGAACGGGAAGGGAAGCGTCCAGGTCACGTTTCACGAGATGATTCCGAATCAGCCGCTTCCCGCATCTGACCTCCCGCAGGTTTCGCTTCGATGAAAGTCTTGGCCGTCGACACGGCAACGTCGTGGCAGAGCGTGGCGATTCTCGAAGACTCGCGCGTCCTGGCCTTTCACGAGCAGGATGCGGCCGGGTCGCATGCCAAACTGTTGTTGCCGACGATCGATCGGTTGTTTCGTGAGACGGGTCTCACGCTCAAGCAATTGGACGGTCTTGTCGTGTCGATCGGCCCGGGGTCCTTTACGGGACTTCGCGTCGGCCTGGCGACGCTCCTCGGGTTCCGGACGATCAGTCGGCTGCCGTTGGCGGTCGTGCCGACACTTGAAGGCCTGGCCTGGAATCTGAGAGGCAGCTCGACGCTCCTCTGTCCCGTTCTCAATAGTCGGCGTGGGGAACTCTACTGGGCACAGTTTCGCTGGACCGGCGAGGGTCGGTTGGAACGAGTGGTCTCAGAGCAGGTGGGCACGCCTGTCATATTGGGGAACAGCCTCACAGAGTCGGCGCTCCTCTTTGGGGAAGGTTGGACGACGGAAGCCCCGGCTATTCGTGCCTCGATCGTGTCCGCCATCACGGTGACTGAGGCGCCCGAGGCTGCCATGAAACCTTCAGCCGTCTCGATCGGGTTGGCAGGTATCGAGCGGCTCCGGCGCGGTGAACAGGCAGGAGTTGGTATCAGTCCGCTGTATGTACAGCGGACCGCAGCAGAACTGAAGTATGAAGAATCAGGCGGCATTTCGCCGGTGGTGATGCGGCAGGCACGCGTCGCGAAAAAAATGACGGCTCGAGCGTCGGCGGCACGGGCTCAGTCGGGAGATCGGCGGGCGGCGCGAGGAAAAGGGAAGAGCGGGTTGTGACGATGCGGTTTGGTGAGCAGGATGAATGGGTGATCGAGCCGGCGACCGTTGAGGCGCTGCCGGACATTCTGCACATTGAAGAAGCTTGCTTCTCGGCCCCCTGGACGCGCAAAATGTTGGAGGCGGAACTGAGCGGCAACCTCTTCGCGCATTTTCTGTTGGCCAAGCGGGTGCTGCCAGGCGATATGGGTTCTGCCACGATTATCGGGTATATCTGTTTCTGGGTCGTCTTTGAGGAAGTACGGCTGATGAACCTGGCGGTCATCGAGTCGATGCGGCACAAGGGCATCGCACGAGCCTTGGTTTCACGGGCGTTAGAGCTAGGGGCTGCACAGACGGCCGTGCGTGCCCTGCTCGAAGTGCGGGCCTCGAACCACGCCGCACATGCACTCTACCGAAGTCTTGGATTTCGCGACGTGTCGACCCGACCAACCTACTACAGCAATCCCATAGAAGATGCGTTACTGATGGAACTGGATCCGATTCGATCGGAGTCTGTTCGATTGACAGAAAAAGTTGTTCGTGAGGGAGGACATCTCGACCCGCTACAGTAACTCATAACCAGGAGGTGCGACATGCTGACAGACAGTATGATTGCGGAACGGCTGCGCCAGTCCAGTCACCAATTCCGTGCACTGGAAGAGTCTCATCACCGTCTCGACCTGGAATTGGTCCAATTGCAGAAGCGCCACGTCCTGAGTCCGGCTGAAGAGCAGTCCACCAAGCAGTTGCACAAAGAGAAGTTGGCGAAGAAAGACAAGATGGCCGAGTTGATCCGTGTCTATCGAGACCAGGAACTGCAGGCCGCTCCACATTGAGGAGCATCGTTGTGGGGCTGAGATCAGCCGGCAACCGGAACCGGAGTCATGGCACAGATCCTCAATCCCCTGGCCGCACATATCCGCACGATCAAGAAGCGGTTGATCATCATCGGGGCTACGATGCTCGTAGCCCTGATGGTGTCGTTTGCCTTTTCCAGCGAGATGGTCGCCTGGTTGAATCGTCCGTTTCCCAACCAGCTGGTGTTCTACGGACCGACGGAAGCCCTGTTCGCCTCGATCAAAGTGTCCTTTCTGGCGGCACTCCTGGCGAGCCTGCCGGTCATCTTCTATCAATGCTGGAAGTTTATTGAGCCGGCGCTGCTCCCTAAGGAGCAGCGCTGGGGCTTTCCGCTGTTCGCGCTGGCCGGGGCGCTCTTTGCGCTCGGGTTGGTCTTTTGCAATCTCGTCATCCTCCCGCTGGTCATCGATTTTTTCGTCAGCTTCGGTATGGATCACGACGTGACTCCGCTCTTGAGCGTCGGGACCTACATCGATTTCAACGTGAAGTTTCTGTTGATCTTCGGTTGCGCGTTTGAATTGCCGCTGGTGCTCACCATCCTGGCGCGGCTCGGCGTGGTGACTGGGGCGACGCTCGCGAAGTACCGGAAACATGCGATCATGGCCGCGTTGATCCTGTCGGCCGTCGTCACGCCCGATGCGACGCTCTTTACCATGCTCTTGATGGCCGTCCCCTTGATGGTGTTGTATGAGATAGGCATTCTTGGCGCACGGATCTTCGGGCGGGGCGGCCCGACCGAAATCAGCTTGCCGCTCGATCCTGATTTGCCTATGGGACCGGCCGGACAACGGGTCCGCTGACTAATAGTATGCTGAAAACGTCCGCCAGCATCGTTCTCGGCTCATCGAAATCCTCAACGTACCCCTGAGGGTACGCCTCCGGTTTCGCTTCGCCTGCGGTCTTGCTGGACGGCCATTTTGAGCATACTGAGACTATTCAAGTCCCAACACCAAACGGTGTAAGATCGTGGTCTTGTCGCATATACTGAATCTTTACGTAGCCAGATAGCACAGTGCTTTGGGAAGGACTGAGATGAATCGTTTCGGAATCGGGCTGGCCTTCATTCTGTTCTGTGCAGGTACCGCTATATTGGGTGTTGCGGAACCTGGCCTGTCTCAGATCCAGCAGCCCGTGCAGGAGCTGACCAGTATTCAGGCCCTCACGTCTGTCGGGAACGATCTGGTCTATGCGGGCTCGTTCGGCCATGGCCTCTTTCGCAGCGAGGATCGAGGTGTGACCTGGACGAGATCGGGCCAGGGTGTGACCGATCCGTTCATTCTGACGTTGACCACGGGGAAAGACGGCGCAATCTATGCGGGCACGTTCCGTGGCGGGGTCTTTCGCTCGCGCGACCATGGCAAGAGCTGGCAGGCGGTCAATACCGGGCTCAAGCATCTGGAAATCAAATCGCTCTTGGCGGCGGGGGACGTGTTGTATGCCGGGACGAGTGGTGGGGCCTATCGGCTGAGCGCGAAAGGCGATCGTTGGTCGGCGGTGACGACCGGCTTGGACGACATCCTGGTGCATACGTTGGTTCTCTCGTCCGATGGGACGCTATTTGCGGGCACCTCTGGAAAAGGGATTCTGAGATTTAAGGCGCAATCGACTGGCTGGGTGCGTCAGCAACAGGGGCTCAAAGATCATGAAGGCATGACCGAAAACTTCATTCGCGTGTTGACGGTCGACTCCGAGGGGAGTATCTATGCCGGCACGTTCGACGGCGGAGTCTTCCGCAGTGGCGATGGAGGCCTGACCTGGCAGCCCATCAGCCGGGCCTTGCCGAATGACTCCATCCGTGGAATTCTCTTCAATAGCCGGGGGCTCTTTGTCGCTACGGGCCACGGTATTTTCAAGACGGTCGACAAGGGCCGCCAGTGGGTGCCGCTCAATAAGGGACTGACGAGCATGTCGGTCCAGGTGTTGATCGAGTCCGGCGCCGGAGTCCTCTATGCCGGGACGAGCGAGGGAGCTTTCCGAAGCGACGACGACGGGCGGACGTGGAGTTCAATCAATCAGGGTCTTGAGGGAGGGGAGTCTCCGGCCCCCTTCCGTTTTCGCTAACCAAGAAAGGGCAGAGACGATGTCAGAGCCGACAGAGAAGACGCGAGCCACCATTACCGTCAGCAGCAAGGGAGTCCAGTTGGGCGAGATCGTCCTGAAGTTTTTTCACGATGTGGCGCCAGGTCATGTGAAGAACTTCACGAAGTTGGCCCAAGAAGGCTTCTATAACAACACGACCTTTCATCGAGTCATTCCCGGCTTCATGATCCAGGGTGGCGATCCCAACAGCAAGAATCCCGACCGTGCGTCGCACGGCATGGGGGGGCCCGGGTATCAGATCAAGGCCGAGTTCAACAGCAAGCCGCATAAGCGCGGAGTCCTCTCCATGGCGCGTTCGAACGAGCCGGACAGCGCAGGTTCGCAGTTTTTCATCTGCGTGGCGGATGCGAATTTTCTCGATTGGCAGTACACCGCATTCGGCGAAGTGGTCAGCGGATTGGACGTCGTGGACAAGGTGGTCGGCATGAAGCGCGACGGGCGGGACAATCCGCTGGAGCGTGTCGAGATGACGGTCGCGATTACCGAATAGCGATGAGCGATGAACTGAAGAAGTTGGGTCGGAGAGCATGATATATCGAATAGGACCA
>JBDSKU010000167.1:0-10426 GCA_039916745.1 Nitrospiraceae bacterium | reverse complement strand
TTATGCATAAGGGAGGGATTATAGCATGCAGACTTGGTCGCCTTGACAAACCTGGAAGGCCGATGCTACCACCCTCTCATGGTACAGGTGCATACACCACCCGTTCAAAAGGGGACCGACGCCCCGGCGCCCCCGCTCGCCGTCTCGACCTGGTCGGGTCAGGCCCGAGAGCAGGCCGTGCAACGGATGTTCACCGCGATCGCCGGTGTGTACGACCTCAACAATACACTCCTGAGTTTTGGGCTCCATCACCGGTGGAAGAATATGACCGCTTCCTATGTCCCGGTCACCACGGGCGGCAGGGCACTCGATGTGGGCGCCGGCACAGCGGACCTCGCACTCTTGATCGAACCGCGCATGGGAGCCAACGGTCGGGTCATCGCCTCGGACCTGAACCATGCCATGCTGGTCGAGGGGCTGAAGAAAGTTACAAAACGGGGGCTGGACCAGAGAATCACCTGTCTCGAAGCCAACGCCGAGCACCTGGGATTTCCCGATGGGACCTTCCATGCCGTCACCACAGGGTTTTGCATGAGGAATGTCGGAAATCTTCAGCAGGCGGTCACGGAAGTTCACCGTATTTTGCAGCCAGGCGGGCGATTTGTGTGCTTGGAGTTTTCCCGGCCAATCTTCGGCTGGCTGCGGGCTCTGTACGATTGGTACTCGTTCCGGCTGCTTCCTTGGATCGGGACAAAAGTGGCTCGCGATACGACCGGAGTCTATGAATATCTCCCTGCTTCCATCAGGAACTTCCCGGACCAGGAACGGTTGAAACAGATACTCCTCGATGCAGGCTTCAGCCAGGTAACCTATCGCAATCTAAGCGGCGGAATCGTGGCAATCCATGTGGCGACGAAGTAGGCATGAGACGAGAGGCAATGGGCAAGGAAACTTCCGCTCTTACCTCTAGCCGCTTGCCCCTAGCCCTGAGCCAACAATGAATTCTATTTTATATATTTTTTTCCCCTGCAAGAAGGTCTATCCCATCGGGGTCACCTATCTGGCTGACTTTATTCATCGGCGCAAACCGGAGGTACGGCAGCGCATCCTCGATCTGTCACTCTTTCCTGACGCTCAGAGGATCAGCGCGGTCCGTGATGCGGCCACCGAGTTCAAGCCGGACCTGGTCTGTTTCTCCTGGCGCGACATCCAGATCTTTTCGCCGCATGAGGGAGACTCCTCGCTGGAACATGCGTTTAATTTTTACTTTGCGAGCAACCCCCTCAAGCGGATTACCGCCTCATTTGCGGGGCTGCAACAGCTCTACCGCTACTACAGTCATATCCGGGCGGCACTCTCCTATCCTTGGTTGATCGCGAAGGAATTCCCGAAGGCGCAGATTATGATCGGCGGTGGAGCCTTTACCGCCTTTGCTGACCAACTGATCCAGAAGCTCCCGGAAGGCACCATCGGAATTCTCGGGGAAGGTGAAGACGCCATCCTCAAGGTGATCGACGGCCAGTCCCTAGAGCAGGAGCGTTACATTGTTCGGGAGGGGAGGACCGTTCGAAAGGGCCAGCAGGGCGCACCGGCTCTCCTGGATGCGCTCACCGTCGACTTGCCCTATCTCACTTCGATCTTCCCGCAATATACGGAATATCTTGGTGAATCCATCGGGGTCCAGTCGAAGCGGGGCTGTCCCTACGACTGCGCCTTCTGCCTCTATCCCTACATTGAAGGGAAGCGGGTACGCTATCGCCCCCCCTCGATGGTCGTCCAGGATATCTCTCAGCATTACCATCAATGGGGTGCCAGGCGGTTTTGGTTCACCGATGCGCAGTTTATTACAGGAAAAGAGGCCTATCCCCAATGTACCGAGATTCTGGAACGGATTCTCGCCGAAAAATTGGACATTGAGTGGTCGGGCTACATCAGGACATCGCTGATCACCCCGGAGTTGGCAAAACTCATGGTCCGATCCGGTGTGGGCGATCTCGAAGTCGCCATTACGTCCGGCTCCCAAGAGGTGCTGAACGACCTGCACATGGGATTCAAACTGGAGAAGCTCTACGACGGCTGCCGCTATCTGGCGGAAGCAGGGTTTAAGGGGAAGGTCATCCTCAACTATTCGCTGAATAGTCCGAAAGAAACCGAGGAGTCGCTGCTCCAAAGCGTGGAATCCTATAAGAAGGTCGCTGCGATCCTGGGTGAAGAGCGCGTCTTCCCCCTCATGTTCTTTTTAGGCATTCAGCCGAATACGGATCTTGAAGAACGACTCTTAGAAGAAGGCTACCTCTCGGCCGGCTATAACCCTCTGATGCTGACCCCGACGAGTATCAGAAAGCTCCTCTATAACCCGGCGCCGCTGAACTCGTTCATCGCCAAGGCCTGCCTCCGTGCCTGGGAACGAAAAGATGGCAGCAGGGACCCGCGAAAGTGGACCGGCTCTCTGTCCCAAGCCCCGAAAGAATCAGGCCCCTATGCCGACAAGAGCCTGATCAGGGGGATCGAAGGAAACTCCGGACGCGACGCCCTCCTCTCCTTGGAAGAAATCCTCCGCTCCCGGCAAGCGCTTCGCGCCGCAAAGGATTCTGCCGGAAAATCCGTCGTCACCCCGGGGGCCTAGACCCGTTCAGCCCCCCGCCGATACCTTGCATTCCATTTTGGGCCGATGTTATCATGCGCGTTCCTTGAGGCTGGATACGTACGTCAACCGTTTGGATTTTTTGACAATTACTCTCGTTCGCCCTGGCCTGGAGGGCATCCGGAGGAGACTTTTCAATGTATAAGACGATCTATGTGCCGGTCGATAACTCCGACCATTCTAATACGGCCGTCGATATCGGCGTGCACTTCGCCAAAGCTTTTGGCTCAAAGATCGTGGGTAGCCACGTCTATGCGGCCAAGATGCACGACAAGCGCTTCAAGCAGATGGAAGCAGGCTTGCCTGAAGAATACCACGATGAGAAAGAGCTCGATCGTCAGCGCCAGATCCACGACTCGCTGATTACCCGTGGACTCCAGATCATTACCGACTCCTACCTCGACTATGTCGACAAGAAATGCGCGGAAAACAACCTGCCGATCGAGCGCCGCTCGCTCGAAGGCCGGAACTGGAAGGTACTGGCCGAGGATATCAATACCAACGCCTATGAGCTAGTTATCATGGGCGCTTTAGGTGTCGGTGCGGTGAAGGACAGCGTCATCGGCAGTAACACCGAGCGCGTGCTTCGGCGCGTGCGCAATTCGGACATGCTGATCGTCAAACAGACACAGCCCATGACCGCCGGCAGGATCGTCGTCGCCGTAGACGGCAGCCCCTATTCCTTCGGTGGACTCATGACCGGCCTGGCATTGGGCAAGGCCTTCAATATGCCGGTTGAAGCCATCTCAGCCTTCGATCCCTATTTCCACTATGCCGCCTTCCATAGCATCTCAGGTGTCCTCAACGAGGAAGCCGGCAAGGTATTCCGATTCAAGGAGCAGGAAAAGCTCCACGAAGAAATCATCGACAGCGGTCTTGCGAAGATCTACCAGTCGCACCTCGACATCTGCCGCGAGATTGCGCAGGCCGAGAAGACCGACGTCAAATCGACCCTGCTGGACGGCAAGGCCTTCGAAAAGATCATTCAATATGTGCGGAAAGATATTCCGGCCTTGCTCATCGTCGGACGAATCGGCGTGCATAGCGACGAGGATATGGACATCGGCAGCAACACCGAAAATCTCTTGCGGTCGGCCCCTTGCAATATTTTGGTGTCGAACCGGAAATATGTGCCCCCGATCGACACCCTGGCTGAATACACCATCGCCTGGACGGAAGAAGCCCTCCGCCGGATGGAGAAGATCCCGATCTTCGCCAGAGGCGTCGCCAAGACAGCCATCCATCGGTATGCCATCGAAAAGGGCCACACCATCATCAGCAACACCGTCGTCGATACGGCCATCGGACACATCCTGCCTAAGGGCGCGATGGACGCCATGCGCGCGTTAGGTGGCAGCCTGGATGCCGCGGGCATCGACCGCGACAAGATGCAGGCTGACGAGTCCGTGGCAAAAGACCTGATGGGTTCGACGCTCAGCGGCATGATGACCGAGATCGTGGAAGAAAAGCCGAAAGTCAGTGAAGCGACTCAAGGCTACCTGGACCGGATGAACCAGGATTACTTCGTCTGCGACGGCTGCGGCTACATCGGCAAGGGCGAAACGCCCGTGAAGTGCCCCGTCTGCGCCGCCGGTGGCGATCGCTTCAAGCTGGTCGATAAGACCATCTTCGAAGCAGCCGCGAACGCTGAAGGAGCGATTGAAACCGATCTGGCCTACGATGACGTCCCCATGCAATGGACCAAGGATGCCAAAGAAGGCATCCGTGCAGTCCCTGCCGGCTTCCAACGCCGGCGCGCCAAGGCCAAAATTGAAAAGACCGCTCGCAAGCTCGGCATGACCACGATCACGCTGGAATATGCTGCCCCCATGATTCAGGAAGCAGCCTCGGAAGACTACACGCCCATCTTCGCGAACAAGGGAACGGGCGCCTCGACCGAAGCGCAGGCAACCGTCGCCGCTGCGACAAACGGGACCAATGGCGCAGCCGCCGCTCACGAAAACGGACATGAGAACGGAAACGGGAACGGCCACGCGGCGGAACCGGCCCCCGCCTCTCCCTATACCTGGTCTCCTGAAGCTCAAGCCAGGCTTGAGCGGGCGCCAGAGGGATTTATGCGTGAATGTACCCGTGCCCTTATCGAAAAACATGCCGATAAGATCGGCGTCACGGCCATTACAGCCGACGTGGCCAATGAAGGCATTGAGCAAGCCAAGGACTACATGGCGGACGCCATGAAGACCGGTAACCTGAAGGACATGATTGCGAACCTGACCGGTGCATCGAAGTCCGGGGCCAGCCACTGATGGGACGATCGCTGCCGGTCCTGAATTTCCAGACGCTGGGCGGCACGCTCGGCTCTATTCAGCAACAGGTGACGAAATTCATGACTCCGTCATCTACGGCGCCGGCGCCGCATGATGGCCGGACCGTCGACGATTTCAAGCCTTATCTGCTTGCGCTGAACCTCACGAAACGCTGTAATCTCAAGTGCGACCATTGCTATCTCGACGCAACGACGAAGTCCGCCGGCGGGGACGACGAACTCTCGACCGAAGAATGCTATACACTCATCGATCAGATTGCCGAGGTCAACAAGGGTTGTCTCCTGGTGATCACCGGCGGCGAACCCCTCGTCCGTCCTGACATCCTCGACATTGCGCGCCATGCGGTGAAACTCGGGTTCATGGTCGTGTTCGGAACCAACGGCATGTTGATCAACGACCAAATGGCGAAGGACCTGGTCGAGATCGGCGTGATGGGCATGGGCATCAGCATCGACTCGCTCGATCCCCAGAAGCATAACCAATTTCGTGGCGTCCCCGGTGCATGGGAAGCCGCGCTCGCCGGCATCGAGGCCTGCAAGCGGAACGGGCTCGCCTTCCAGGTTCACTTCAGCGCGCAGCCTATGAATTACCAGGAGCTGCCCGCGGTCATCGATTGGGCACATCAACTTGGCGCCAAGGTGTTGAACGTCTTCTTCATGGTCTGCACCGGGCGCGGAGAAGAACTCACCGACATCACCCCGGCCCAGTACGAAGAAGTGCTCGGCTACCTCGTCAACTGTCAGGACAATTACAAGGGCATGCTCGTCCGGGCTCGCTGTGCGCCACACTTCAAACGACTGGCGTACGAGAAAGATCCGAACTCCCCGATCACCAAAGCGACCGGCTATATGGGTGGTGGCTGTCTCGCCGGCACCAACTATGCGCGCGTGACCCCCAACGGCGAATTGACTCCTTGCCCCTACATGCCTCTATCAGCCGGGAATATCCGCGAGACCAGCTTCGTCGATCTGTGGGAAAAGTCCGACGTCTTCAATTCCTTTCGGTATCCACAACTCAAAGGCAAATGCGGCGATTGCGAATATACCGATATCTGCGGCGGCTGCCGCGCGCGGCCCTACGTCGACCATGGCGATTGGCTGGATGAAGACCAATGGTGTCTCTACACCCCGAAGGGGGGCGAGAAGATTAAAGTCGCCTTCAATACGCCGGAAGAAAGCGACGTGGCTTGGGATATCGACTCGGAGTCGCGACTCAACAAGATTCCCTATTTCCTGCGCGCCATGGTGAAAAAGGGCGTCGAAAAACATGCGCGCGAGAATAACATCCCCCTGATTACCATTGAGTTGATGGAAGAGCTCCGCAAGAAGCGCTTCGGCAACGACGCGCCGATGTTCCGGCCATAGTGCTGAGGCTTGAGTACTGAGTGCCGAGCGAAACATTTCAACCATGAAACATCTGTCGGCTTACAAAACTCAGCACTCAGTACGTAGGACTCAGAACTAAGCAATGGACGCACTGCAAAGCATCGTCACCGACCTCAACACCCTGATCCCGATCATCAATCATTGGTTTCACCTCTTGTCTGCGGTTATCTGGATCGGTGGACTTGCGTTTCTCGTCATGGCCGTCACCCCTGGACTGAAACGAGCGGTCGCCAAGGAACAGATCAAGCCGATCACCGACGTGTTCTATCAGCATTACAAGAAGGTCGCCAGCATCCTACTCGTCGTCCTCCTGTTTACCGGCGGCATCAACTTCCACTACGTCAATCAGGTCATCACCTCGCAAACCGGCAGCGGGATCCAACACCATGCCAAATACCTGACAGTCTTCTTCATCAAACTGTTTCTCGTCCTGTGCCTCCTGACACTCTTCCTCTATACCGTGATCTTCAAATCCGATGACGCAGATGCAGACGAAGAAGTCACCTACGAAGCGATCCCCTTCCAGCGAGCCGCACTCTGGATCGGTTTCTTCATCATTCTCTGTGCCGCTGCTATGAAACACCTCCACCAGTAGGCCGCGTTCTCTTTCAAGCGCACCGTCATCTTCATCTCTCGTATTCTCACTTCCCCTGTATCCTTCAGGATAAAACACGTACTGAATCAGATACGCCCCTATCGTACTGCTGCGTCGTTGCCACTCACTCGCCAAACCATATTTTCTCAACGCCTTACATCATCTGCCACTGCGCATATTCGTTAAGAGGTCTCTGGTATGAGGGTTGCTGTAGTCGAGGTATCACTCGACATGAGAAGTGAATGGCCGAGGCCGATGACCATAGGCTGGAACAATGTTGGCGAAGCGAATTGCCGGTGGGTCCCCACCCAAGAGGCGCATGCCTCTCACGCAGGTGGGACTACCTCTGGATTGTGCCCATCCGGAGCCCTCCCACTGCCACGAGCTTCCGCCATCGGGGCCGCGTCCTGCCCCTCAGTAGCGGCGCGGCCCTCCAGCTTGGTCGGGACTTTTGAGTACTTCGGAGTCTCAGGCCTGAACAGATCAAATCAACAACCGTGGCCTGCAATAGACCGATGGGAGAGATAATGCCCCGAACACCACAAACCACTCCGCACAGCGCACCAGAGACACAACTTCGCCAAGCCGCGGGTCCGTCGTCCGGGTCGAAAAAGTCTGATCGCCGACAGCCTCGAACAGTCCGGCTTACCGTCAGCCTCCCGGGTGATCTCGTCGATCGGCTACGCGATGCGGTCTATTGGAGCCCTAACCTGAAACTCGCGTGGTTGATCGCTCAGTCCATCCGAGCCTCGCTCGCCGACCTGGAAATATCGCGGCAGGCTCCATTCCCAAAACGGATGATGGCGCTCCGCGCCGGGCGGCCTCGACTAGTCGGTCAGTCGATGAACGTGCATCCGCGTGCCACATTCCCCGGCAATGGAACGGCTCATCCGGTTGAGGCTCGAGCACAACCCGGGATTACAGCACAATCGCCCATGGAGTGATGCCCTCAGGATCGTATATTTCATTTGTTGAACAAGACAGCGTCCTCCATGGCGCTTGAACGTTCGTCACAAACCATCCCGACACTACGACCTCGGGAGGGACGGCAGATGAATTCGCAGACGACCCTGCAAGCGGTCCTGATCGTCGATGACGACACGGACATTCTGACCGCATTGCAAGACCTGCTCGAACATGATGGATTTTTGGTGGCAGCGGTCTCGACCTGCCGCGATGCGCTGACGCAGGTGAGAACGGCCAACTTCGCCGCAGTCTTACTCGATATTGGATTACCCGATGGAGAGGGATTAGCTGTCCTTGAAACTATCCAAGCCCTCGCACCATCACTCCCCGTGATTGTGCTCACGGCCTTTACCTCACAGGACTACCGCGCGAAGTCTTTGTCCAGAGGCGCATTCTCCTATCTCACCAAACCCTATAACCGCGATGAGATACGTGCCGTCGTACGCCGAGCCGTTGATCTAAGCCGCCCACCAACGCCTTCCGATAATTAGCAGGATGATGCGAACTTTTCGCGGCAAGCACCGGTGCAGGACTAATCCGCATCTGTGAATCGGTCTCTGCTCGCGGAACGTGCGGGATCTCAATGCATGACCTATTTCAGACGTGAAGCCCACCATCTCCAAACTCCAATGCCTTCCTCCACGAGAGGCGCGCATCTTCGATAGGCAAGACGAGCAGCCGATTCCACGAGATAGGAACGATGTCGTATTGCAAGACTTGACCACACTTCTCGGAGGCTAACGGATCGGGCTTCAGCTGCAAGCGCTTGTTAGCCAGCGTCCCCCTCAGACCTCCAAGTCGAGGAGTGCTTGTTCGCTTCCAAGCGCGACACACTGCCTGTAGGCGTCCAGCCTCATCTCGAACGCCGGATTTGCGACGAACCCGCGCCTCAGCCTGCCAGTTTCCGCTGCGACAAGCGAGTCAAGGAGCCCGAGAAGTCGAGCGAAGTTCATGCGGTCGAGCTCGGTGTGCCCCCGTAAGCCATGATGGAGCCCATGGCGATTGAACTGGAGCGGAGGGGGTTCAGTTGTCCGGTACCACTCGTAGGTCACCTTCAGAGATCGAGACGAGACCTCGCGCCAGTCACTCGAAGGCAGCCTCATCACCGCTGATATCAACTCGGAGAAGCTCGGCTTGGGGTCGATCTTGGTCCATCCCGAAAGAGACCTCAGGTAACGCTCAAGTACCCCGAAGCCAAGACTGAGCGCGGCGGCGTGGTATCCGCGGTAGTACGCGAGAATAGATTCATCAACGAGTGGGCAGTCGGGGCGTAGAGAAGCGGACTCCGCGTAGTGAAACGTCACGAGCGCCGCCCGCTCTCCGGGATCCAGCAAACCGGAATAGAGAATGTCGAACGCACGAAAACTGAGCTTCGCCAGTTGAGTCTCGTTGAGAGTGCCCGCGGAGTCGTGCCCGAGAACCTCGCCAGCAAGCCCATCGAGAAGCGACTGGTCTTCTGAGGTTGAGCGGCTGTCCCGATACCACCCGATCAGCGAGAGCCCCTTCTCTGTTTCATTCATGCGTACCTTGTCTGGTTAACGTTTAACTTCAGCCGTCGTCAAAGACTGTCTGCTGGAAGGAGGGGTTAGGGAGCTAGCCAATCGCGATCGGGACGTGCGAGTTGACGAGCATTATTGTATGCCATGTCTAACGTAAGGCAGGTTGCCGCGCGATAGAAATCGGAGAACTTCTCGACAACGAGCGCAAGGTAGGCCTTCGAGGGATCGGTGAGACTGAGTGGGGGCAACAACTGCACGGTGCCTTGGTAGTACTGCGGGATAGCGGTCTTGTAGTTTCTTCTGACCCGCTGAACCGCTGAGTCAATTGTGCCTTTGACCAGATTCTGAAGGCCGAAGATGTTCATCGATTGAAGGTTGGCAGGGAAGCGAGCGAGATTGTCAGCAACCACATGCTCAACGTTAACCCGAAGTTCTTTGCATGTATCGAAGACAAGGACTGACGGATCTTCGAAATAGTGCGCCATCTCAGGCAGCGAAGCAAAACGGTTGAGCTCCCTTTCACCCTTGCGCGCGAACTTCCAGAAGTGCCAGTACGGCTGGGACTCGGGCAGTTTGTTCTTAGAGAGCAGAACGAAGGTGGGCTCTTGTGTTGCCGTGATAAGGCCAGTGTTCCAGCAGCAGTTTTCCTCGTCTGGCGTGACGTTGATCTTCTTCTCTTCCGCGACGCGGCGGTACGTGTAGTTGATGTAGTTTTGCAGGATCGGATGTGCATGCGATGACGCTGTGTGTTTGTAGTCCCAGTCTTCGGTCTCGGCCATCTGCGCTAGGCGGTCAATGTCATCTGTGAATTTCGGCATGAGAATGAAATCACGGAACAACTCGGGGAAATCGTAGGGCTTGTTTTTGTCCATGGGTTCTCTTGCTCTCTAACGGTTGGGATAACCGGGCGCGCGATCGATACGGAAGGAACGTTAAGAAATTTGCATCGCGCGTTCCGGTCGATCCCGTGGTTAAACCGCTTTGTCATGAAGTGACAGGCAACGCCGCCTCTAATCTTTCTGCCTCCACACGCATACTATCGAGTGTCTGTTCGATTAAATCAATAATGGTGTCGATGTTTGAAAGCTCTTCAGTACCATATATTTTGT
>JBDSKU010000166.1:0-11414 GCA_039916745.1 Nitrospiraceae bacterium | reverse complement strand
TCCCCCACTAGTTGTTCAACCGACATGGTCCGCTTCTCCCACCAGAGATAGAGCCCGCTCCACACCACCACAATCGTGATGAGATCCAGCACCGCCCAGAGTATCTTCAGCGGAAGACCGCCGTAGTCGCCAAAATGGAGCGGCTGCGACACCGACAGCGCCGTGATATACCAAGTCATCGCGCGGGTGGCGGCGATCTGCCCCGTTTCAGCATCGATCAGAACTGGCTCAATGAGTCGTGCCGTCAGCGGCGTCTTGCCTCGGAGAAATACCGCATAGTGATGGGGGCCGGCGAATGGGGTGCCGGGAAAGGCCACGAAGGCCGTGTCTTTACGTGAATCCGTCGCTTCCGCCGCGGCCACAGCTCGATTGAGCGAACTGAAGGCGGTCAGCTGCGGTTTGCCTTGCCAGGGCGCCGTCATCCCAACCAACTCCGTCTGTTGCCAATAGGCAAACATCGGCCGCGCCAGCGTATTGATGACACCGGTTCCACCGACGACGAGCGCCCACACCACCGTGACGATGCCCAGGAGATTATGGAGATCGAACCAGGTCAAACGACGGCTCCCGTCATGACGGATTGTACCGAAGGGCAGTTTTCGCATGAAGGGCCCGTAGACGACGACGCCGGACATGACGGAGAACACGAACAGACATCCCATGCCGCCGAGAAACAACGTGCCAGGCAAGCCGGCAAAAAGTTCGACGTGCAGCGTGAACATCACATGCATAAACCCCTGGCGCAGCGGGAGATCGTGCAAAAATGCGCCTGTCCGGCCGTCGTACTGGTAGAGGGCTGAATCCTCAGTGGCGCCCGGTGTAAGCCCCATCGACAGGAACCAGGCCGGAGCTTCGTCGTCCTGGGATACAAACAGCACGGCGTCCTGCGGACGGCGCGTACGGGCGTCGGCAACGATCACATCCAGATCGACGCGAGGAGGATCGCCCGCCATGGCAGGCGGCTCGACACGCGTCCCGAGCCAATGGCCGATTTCCTCTCCAAAGATCAGCGGCAGACCCGTCAGACACAAAAGGAGGAGAAATACCGTGCATACCAGGCTCGTCCACTTATGGATGAGGTGCCAATGCTTGCGCGTCATGTCGGTGCGCCGCATCTTGACTGGACATAACCCCATAGCCCTCTCGCTCGAGCGAGAGTCCGAACATTAACGGAGGGCTGGGTTGCCTGCATTGGAACTCTGTGCGGGTGGATGCTCGACATATCGATACCCCTTCGATTGCATACACCCGCTCAGGTTGATCCCGCCGGCCATCGCATCCTTTTGATGCTCCTGGCCTGACAGCACTTCCCGCTTGCAGATCTCCCAGTCCTGTTGGGCCTGCGCCTCGGTCTTGGCCGAATGCACCCACCGGCCTTCAGCGCAGGCAGAAAGGAGCATGCTTATAATCAGTGTCCACTGCCTCATAAATACCAATCAGGACACAAGAGACATCCCCGCTCCGGCCAGACGAATGAAGCAGACATACCCACACCTGAATAGAATATTCGCCTCGACCGCTCCTTGAATTGCAAGACGTTAGAATCGTAACCCCACCGTCGCCAGTACCGTGCGAGGTTCGCCGAAGAAGAATTGCGACGAGCCGTTGTATGACGTGGCAATATACCGCTGATCGAGAATATTGCGCATATTGAGGGCCATATTTACACTCTTCGCGCCCAACCAATTCCCCTGTTGTAGGTCGTGATTGTAGTAGAGCGCCCCATCTGCTCTGAGATAGCCAGGCATTTCGTTTTGATCTCCAAATATCGAAGCGTTGCGGCTGCTATACGCAAACACGCCGCCGCCAACCCCGAACCCTCTGAGAACCCCTTCCTGAACATGATAGGTGGACCAGAGGGTGAACTTATTGTACGGCACATTGGCCAGACGCTTGCTGATCAATGTCGGATCGTTATCCTTCGTCACTTCGGCATCCGTATAGGCATAGCCGGCAATGACACTCCAGCCAGCGGCCAGTTGCGCGGTCACATCCAATTCGACTCCCTGACTGCGTTGCTCTCCCGTTTGCACCGAGAATCCTTGGATCGCCTGAGCAGGATCTGGACTAGGGGTGAGCAGATTCTCCCGAGTGAGATGAAACCAAGCGAGAGTGGCCGCGAGGCGATTGTCGAACATGAACGCCTTCATGCCAACTTCATATTGAGTGGACCGTTCAGGCTTAAATAATGAACCATTAGGATTAAACGACGACGGTGAATTCGGTTGAAATCCCTTGGTCCAGGACGTATAGAGCGACAGCGGTTCGATGGGTTGATACACCAAGCCCAACCGGGGACTGACCGCGTGGTTGTCCGAATCTGCGCTTGATGTGACAGATTGTGTAAATTGGTGAACATAATCGAAACGCAAACCGCCCATGAATTTCAAATTCTGTAGAATGCTCACTTGATCTTGCACGTAAAATCCTGCGCTTTTGTTGTCGGCCTGAAGGCTGACTCGATCCCCGTCAAAAGGCGACGGCGCAAGTGAATAGTCCGGGGCGAACAGATCCAGAGGAGGAGCCAGGGCGGAGGTAAAGACAAATTGATCGGTTTTCTCTTGCCGCAATTCGACACCGGTCAGCAGAGTATGATCCATCTCCAGGAAGCGCAGATGTCCCACGACATTCGTCACCATCGAGTTGGCATGCCGTCGGGCCAGTGCCGGTTGCAGTACTTGAAATCTTTGGAATGTGCGTTGGTCGGGATCCAACGAGAAGCCACCTGCGTATAAATTGTTTCTATCATCTTCCACGATCGAGTGTCTGAACGCATTCCGAATGGACCATTGGTCATTGAATTGATGTGTGAGATCGTAGCCCACACGATAGGACGTACGGTTGAGCGTGCTGAAATCGCCAAGTGTAACCGATCGATTACGAGGAATGGGTCCGTTGATGTTCGGAAGGAACGTACCTTGAGCCGGAAGTCCATAGGGATCGTTGCTCCAACGCCGCAAGTAATCGGCATCGACGGTCAGGGTAGTACGATGACTCATGAGCCAGGTGACGCTCGGAGCGATGGCCACAAGATCCCGATTGGCATAATCGATAAAACTGCCCGCCTTTTGGCCGGCCACATTGAGACGATAGAGGACCGTCTTGTCGGCATTGAGCGGTCCTGTGGCGTCGAACTCTGATCGATAAAAATGAAAGTTCCCCAACGTCACATTGGATGAATAGGCCGCATCCGGCAGCGGTTTGTTCGTCACAACATTGATGACGCCGCCGGGGTCCCCCTGTCCGTACAGCACCGCTGCTGGCCCCTTCAGCACTTCGAGCCTCCGAACATTGTAGGTATCCGATGCCGTAAACTGAGCGAAGGGATCGAGTAACCCGTTGCGAAAATAACTTCGATCGGTCGCGGTGAAACCTCGGATGATGAGCGAGTCATACAATGACGCGGCCGACTCCGTGGCGTTGATCCCCGAAATATTCTCCAGCGTGTTCTGCAAGCGAAACGAACGTTGCTCTTCGATCACTTTACGAGTAATCACCTGAATCGACTGCGGCACATCTCGGATCGGCGTATCGGTACGAGTGGCCGTACTGGCCTCTTCAGCGACATACGACTGGGTATCGTCGGCACGTTGCCTTACTTCTTTCACTACGATTTCAGGCACCTTCACTGGCTTCTGTTTCGCCGGTGGTTCCGATGAGCCGACCGGCTCCGCCTGACCCACGCCCACCCAAAAGGGCGGGTTCTGAAGCGTCACGGTCTTGGCATCCGTAAACGCATACCGCAACCCAGTCCCCTCCAGCACCTGCCGGACGGCCTCCTCCGTCGTCATCGTGCCGACGACGCCCTTCGTCATGCGGCTGTCGGCAAGTTCCGACGCATAGAGGACTTGCACATTGGCCTGCTCGGCTAATGCCGACAGCGCGGTCGAAAGATCTTGCGGAGGAATGTTCAGCGAGATTTGGTCGCTTTGCGCGAATGCCGATTGGGCCAGCCCTATCGCGAATACGGTCAGCACGGTAAAAAGTCCTAATCCTAATCCAACTCCTACTTCTCGCCACTTCATCGTCACGCTTCCTTTCTCACCTGGTGGGCATGTTTCAGCGGCACATAACAAAGCCCATAGCTGCTCCTGCAGCCACGGGCTCTGGACTCACGTTCCGTTGGCCTCGTACAAATAACGACCGATATAGTGGAGGGCTCTACCGACGCGGCCCTGGGTTCAGATCAACTGGCGGCGTTCCACGGATAGCCGAATGATGAATAGTGACGAAGCGACCGCACCGAGCGCACTTGATGACGAGACTGTCGCTTTGCCAGCAGGCGATGAGTTTCCCGCAATGACATCGCACATCCGTCGACGGTGACGCTGGCATACGCGGTTCTCTCACAGCCGTATCAACATTCTTCCACATGCCCTAGATTGCCTTGCCGAAAGCCTGTTGCGCCAGGCCTGTCCACGGACCGTATGACGCATGGGCGAGCACAAACCTGACGTGCCATCGGGCAGGCGGAAGACATTTTGATAGACCGGAGCAAGACATACCGCTCCCCTTCTCCTTCGGCGGAGAGGCGCAACCACCGCTCCACCGAAGAAGCGTCGGCAGAACGTTTCGGGTACTGCTATGGGAGAGGCGTTACTTGAACGTCAGCTTCTTGAGTTCGGCCGCCGGCAGTTCGACTTCTCCGAAATCGGACTGCCCCTTGAAGCTGCCGGCCATGGCGAGCACGAATTCCCCCGTCTTGCCATCATTCAACGTGATGGTGACATTCGGAGGAGTCCCACTTCCGGTAGACTTGAGATCTATCTGCTTGATGGCCTCGAATTTTATTTTGACCGTAGCGGTGCCTCGCTTGACCGGCACTTCGCGGAGTTCGTGCGGCACAAATGCGGTTTCACTGACTTTTTCTTCCCAATAGAACATCACATTCTTGACGTCCGTCTCGATACCCTTCGTATCGGTCGCAAGCGCATGAAACACTTTCTCTGCCTTACCTTGAGCCCAGACGGAGCTGCTCGTCAGACACAGTACCAGCACTCCGCACATGACCCGTAGTATGGCCGTTGTTGAACGTACGATCGTCTGGCGACTCATAGACATTCTCCTTCTTACCTTCGTTATCCATCCAACCGATAGCTGATTGGGACGAGGATCGTCAGCTGTGGCTTCCCCAAGGGATGCTTCAGTGTCAATGGCGACGCCTTCCGCATCACCGTCATGGCCTCCTGATCCAAAATGTCCCAGCCTGAACTTTCTGCGACTTTCAACCCAACTACCGCTCCGTCGGCTTGAATGACGGCTTCCACCACCACCTTGCCTTCCCAATGATTCTTCCTCGCCTGCGTCGGGTACTGTTTTAGCTCTTCAATCCGGCTCCACAGCGTATCCCTAAGCCAGCCATAGTCCGCCTGAATCTGGCGATACTGCACAAGTCGCTGCTGCACGACTCGGTGCGCGACTGCAGACGACACCGTCTCAACAGACGGCGATACGTGCTCTACCGATTCAGACACCCTGGCAAGCGGCGCGGTCTCGACCGGATTCCGCCCTTCGACCGGCTCGGCACGCTCCATAGTGGAGGTAGTGGCGGTGACGGCTCGCTCAACGACCGCCTGCGACTCCGTGCTTTGGATCGCCGGATGCTCCATCGCCGACTCGACCGGAGCCGCGACCTCACGGACTGCCTGCTGAATAGGCTCACGTGCTTCGACAGTTGAGGCCACGTCATGAACCGCTTGCTGGACCGGCACGACAGATTCGACAAGAGGCTGAGACTCCACCTCCCGCTTGAGCGGTCGATGATCGGGGGGAGCCGGAGCTGGCTCCACCGGTGATGGGACGGCAGAAGGCGAGGCCTCTACCATCGCCACTTCCCAGAGAAACGGTGTCGGCAGAGCCGGCTTCTCGATTTCCGCCATCATGAGTAACACACCGCCGACACCCAGAAAATGGCATAGGAGTGACACCATCCAGCCATGGGCATGTTCAGGTCCGGTTCCGTTGGTCACCCGACTAAACTCCATCGCCGTCATGACCGCACCACCTCGAGACTTACCTGTCGAAAGCCGAGCCCTCGGACTTCATCCACCACGCCGACAAACCGCTCTAAGACAGTGACCCGATCGGCCCGCACCACCACAAGCGACTCCCGCGGATGGCTATTCAGCACTGCCTTCAGCCCCGCCTCTACAACCGGTTGGTCGTTCAAATACAACTGCCCATCGGCCGTTAATGTGATCACCAGCGGCACATCTTTGTGCTCGCTCGCTTCTTTCGCTTTTGCCAGCTCGACCGGAACCTGGCCCGTAGAAATAAAGGTCGCGGTCGTCAATACGATGACCAACAAGACCAGCATGACGTCCACGAGTGGAATGACGTTGATCTGGTTCAGCTCACGATCCATGTTGCACCTTGTAAAGCGTCAGGAGTTCGGAGACGCGGCGCCGCAGCACGTTATTCAGCACCACGCAGGGAATCGCCACCAGCAAGCCAGCGGCGGTCGCCTTGAGGGCCAGGCTGAGACCGACCATAATGGGCCCAACGGCCATGGTGCCGGATGTTCCCATCGTATGAAACGTCAACATAATCCCCAGGACTGTTCCCAACAATCCGATATACGGCGCGTTGGCCGCCACTGTCCCGATGATAACGAGCCGTTTCGTCAAAGCCATCTCCATCGTCTGAATATCGTCGAATTGTTTCGGCGTGACCCGCCGATAATACAGCCACCGCTCGACCGCCACAGCCAAGGCCCAGAGGCTGAGCGCAATCAGAAGTCCGATGATCCCGTAGTCCACCATATGCTTGAGCGCATCCACGACCGTATCTCCTCCCTATCGATAAAAGGACGGCCTCCTGCTCAGGCCGTCTCTAATAGAAGACGAAATAGAACCCCGAAACCTCACCTCTGCTCTAAGGGGCTGCGTTTTCCCTCCAACACCGCCAAATTCCCGTTCACATGGGATACGGTGACCGGAATCGCATGTTCCAGCGCCTTTAGAAACCCCTTCCTATCGTTGACATTAAACACTCCACTGACATTCAGGGCTCCTATTCCTGGATCGAGAATCAGGATTTCTCCCGCTTGGTACCGTCCAACTTCTTGAATCACTTCAGAAAGCGGGCGATCCTCGAACATGACTTTCCCTTCAACCCAGGCCTTGGCTGCCGCCAGAGATACTGTTTTGACCGGAGACAAGATGCCCAACCGCCCATAGGATACCTGTTCGCCCTCCCTAAGCAGCTGCCAGGACTGCGTCGATGCCGTATCCTCAAATTGTTGCACTTCGATAGCGCCCTCGACCACGGTGACCATCACGTTCTGAGCCTGGCAACGAACAACGAATTGCGTACCGACATCTCGAACCACTCTGTTTCCCGCGATGACTTCGAACGGCCGTTTATTGGCATGTGAGACGGCAAACAACGCTTCTCCCTCCTGAAGGACCACGGTCCTCTCGGCGAAAGAAAGGGCAACGGTAACAATCGTCTCTGTATTCATTGTGATCATTGACCCATCGGATAGGATGACGGTCCGCCACTCGCCTTTAGCCGTTCTATACTCTGTCGTTTCAGAACCTGTCGTCACCCACCATCCGGCTACAAGGACCATCACAACCAAAACAACCAGGTTGACCGAGACCCTCGTCAAACCCCAGGTCACGGCTCCACGATACGACAGAGGATGTGCCGCCGCACGTTCCCAATCCAGGGCCACACGGTCCAGCTCCTGCTGCAACAGCGGCCTGGCAGAGGCCAGCTCACCCCACAGACTGGAACACTCCTCAAATTCCCGTCGGTGCGAGGCATCGGCACCGATCCACTGCTGGAACCCCAAGCGGTCTGCAGGCGTGGCATGCCCCGACTGAAGCAACACGAACCACTGCATGGCCCTATCGGGAACCGACAGACCGTCGCCGGATTCCGCATGCCCCTCGACATTCCAATTCATTCAGCGACCCAGACCCCAACCATGTACAGACCCGCTATCCATACTCCGTAAGACGCAACAACTCATGGGAACCTGACCCAGCAGGCCTGGCTTTCAGTCGGCATCCTAAGAAGCAGGGATACCGGGCACCTCTTTCACGTCCTCAACACGACGGCGACAGTGTGTCATCGCCTTCATAACGTGTTTTTCCACCATGTTCTTTGAAATGCCGAGGCGACCGGAAATTTCCGCATGGGACAGTTCCATAAATTTGTGCAGGAGAAACACCTGACGGCATTTGGGCGGGAGTTCCGCAATAGCATCCTGGAGAAGTTGCACCCGCTCCTTGGCCTCGACCGCGTCGTCCTGACGAGGTACTGCAGACGGAAGACCCTCAGTCATATCCAGTTGTGTCATCCGCTCTCCGCGGATCCGCTGTCGCCGAAACAGATCGACAGACAGATTCAACGCGGTCTTGTATAGAAACGCTCTCGGCTGTGCGATGCCAGCAAGATCATTCAAACCTCGCACACGAAGGAAAGTGTCTTGCACCACATCGGCCGCCTGTTCACGGCACCCTAACTTGGCCGTGAGAAACCGGAGAAGTTCGCCGTAATATTGCTGAAACAGCGATGTTTCAAGAGCCAGCCGCTGATCATGCATCCGCGTTACTCAAGTTGATAGTTCAAGGGAACCAACATCACAACAGACATTCCCTCAAGAAGGTGATCGAGCTTCAACGGCGAGGCCGCCAGTACCGTATCCAGCGCCGCCTGATCGAGCATGGGATAGCCTGAACTTTCCTCAATCTCGGGACTCACAATGCGACCATCCCTCTGGATACTGACCTGCACGACAACTCGTCCTTTGGCATGGGCTAATTTAGCAGCACGTGGATACACCTTCACTTCATCCACCTTCGTGCGGAGCGCGTCCATGAGCCATCCGTAGTCAGGATATGCGGTTCGGGTAATCAAAGGCCTGGTGATGCTCTGTGGACGCTGAAGAACAGTCGGATGCTCAATCTCCATCTCAACTTGGAGGGCCTTCGCGTCACGTTGGGCCTCGACATCAGGAGGAGGGAGCGCAGGTGTTCCGGAGTGGGCGTCAGACATAACGGCTGTACCCCTGAGCCCGTCGAACGCGCTCACAGACTCTGCAGAGGCGGATACCTTATATTCGCTGCCCAGCAGGGGAAATACAGCAGGAGCAAAGATTTTTTGCGAATTTGACGACTCATGGAGGCTGGAATCCTTAGCGGTCGATGTCACGGATGAATGATTGTCCGCTTCTAGCAAATCAGTCTCTGGGACTGCCACGGCATCTTGGGATTGAGACTGGACACCGTCAGCCACCATCGCGTCAATCCTGGGCGTGGCCAATAACGACACGTCCCACCGAAACGAATCCTTCTGTGGGATCGACCGCGGAGAAGTCATGTGGAGACTGAAGGTCGCGGCCATGGCCAGCATGACGCCGTGCACGAGAGCGGACAGACTCCACCCCAACAGCATCGCCTGCTCAGATTCATACACTTCGCCTGGCAAAACAGAATGAACCGTCGCTCGCTGATCAGCAGAAGCGGTCCGCCCGCGAAGGGCAGGGCCACATAGATTCTGACCCTGGCGCTCAACGGCAGATGCTAGCCGGGGGAACCGGCTCCAGGGGAACCCCACATCTTCTCTGTTCATTCTGCCCTCCTGATCGGATAGGGCAGCGATCCGAGAATGCCGCAAGAAACTCTTCACGTCAGTGACTCCAAAAATAAAGAGCCCATGGTCGCCTGCAGGCAACCATGGGCTCTGGACTCGAAGTGCTCTGGCCTCTTACCGAATACTTATGTCACAAATAGCATCGGTCGATCGATGAATTTGATAATTAGTATCAGTACACGCCTCAACCATCGCATGTCAACCCCCACCCGTCCAGGTCGCCCACTTCACAATGCCGGCCGCAGCGCTATTGACCGTCGATCGCCTTCCCATGAACGGAGGCCCATGTTAGCATAGGCATCACGATGCTGATCGACACTCATACCCATCTGGACGATGCCCGCTACAATGAGGATCGTGAAGCGATGATCGCCCGCGCCAGGGACGCCGGTGTCGAGGCCTTCGTCACGATCGGCTGCGATCTGGCGACCAGCCAGGCAGCCGTGTCACTGGCCGAGCAACACCCCTTCGTCTATGCCTCCATCGGCGTCCATCCGCATGAAGCGAAACATATTCTCGATGGTTGGTATGACGAGTTTCGTCGTCTTGCTCAGAGCAAAAAAGTGGTTGCCTACGGCGAGATCGGCCTCGACTACCACTACAATCATTCCTCACCTGAAGAACAGCGCGCGCGATTCCGCGAGCAGATCCAGCTCGCACGCGAGCTGAAGCTCCCGGTGATCATTCACACGCGAGAGGCCCAGGACGATACGATTACAATTTTAAAAGAAGAGAAGGCGTCGGAGATCGGCGGGGTATTTCACTGTTTCTCAGGGGATACCTGGCTGGCGAAGGATGCGCTGGATTTAGGATTCTACCTCTCGTTCTCCGGTATTCTCACATTTCAGAGCGCGACGATGCTCCGAGACATCGCGAAGACCGCCCCATTGGACCGGCTGCTCATTGAAACCGACTGCCCCTACCTGACACCGATCCCGCACCGCGGGAAACGAAACGAACCGGCCTATGTGTCCTTCGTTGCGCACAAACTGGCGGAGCTGCATGCCGATGTGCCGGGCATGTCGGTCGAGACCATCGGGCGCATCACGACCGACAACGCGAAACGCCTGTTCAAAATCGCTTGAGCTGTCGGCTGCGTTGCCGCTGAGCCTTAGGCAACTTCCGGGGATTCCCGCGCTTCTCCGGACCTCGCTTCGGTCGCAGATCCTCTCCTGTATCCAGTTCTTTATGCAAAGATGCACCGGTTACGCTCGACGAACCCTGCAGTTTCCCGGCAAATTCCTGAGCCTTCATCACAAACGCTCCTTGCGCCCTCGCAAAGTCGACGATCTCTCGATCGGAACTCACCACCGCGCAGTCGGCTCCAAATTCAGCCGCAAGACGTTGTATCACCTGGTCAGCCCTCTCCCCCCTTCGAGAGAAAATGACCTCAAGGCCGAGCCGATGCTCACGCCGCTCCGTCCCCCAGCCCTGTTGCCAGCCATCGAAGACCACGGTAATCGCATGGGACTTCCGTTGGCGATAGGCGGCCAAGTCGCGCAAGAAGGCCTCGCGCGCCATTTCAGAATGCAGGCTTGCTCCACCACCGATCCGGCCAGTCTGAGCCAGAAGATTGTAGCCATCCACGATCAAGTGAAGTGCCATGACAAAGACCCTACTGCTCGTACCGCCTGCTGTCAATCCGCTCGAATAGATGTCGGTACGGGCAATCCCCTTGACAACGACTCCCGCATCTGAGAAAAAACTCTATATCCCTTCACAGGCAGTCAATACCCATGCGATCAGCCCCGTGGCGCATCCTCACCATCATCTTTTTAGCCGAACTCTTCGCCCTCCCAAGTCTTGCCTTC
>JBDSKU010000165.1:0-7462 GCA_039916745.1 Nitrospiraceae bacterium | reverse complement strand
GTTGGATAGTCAGCGGCGATAATCCCTCGAGAAACCCTGCCCGCTAATTCTAACAACGCCCGCTTTCCCATGAAAGCGGGCGTTGTCTTGTCATCCATTTGGCAAACTCTTTCACGTTTCGTGTATGCTTCCCTTCGTGAGTCTGAAGCTACGTGATACGCAATCGCCCAGTGCTGTACCAGTTCGCCTATGGCTGGTCTGCTGGCTAGGAATGATCCTCTCTCTGAGTGCCTGCGAAACTCAGGTCCCCAAGCCGAATCTCCCTCCATCCGAAAGCGATCTGGTCCTGTTGAAATCCATCACGCTCTGTACCTCGAAATCCGATTTCCTCAAGACATATCCCGTCGCTACCTTGAAGACCCAGGCTTGGGGCTCCGGCCAGGAGATGATTCTTTCTGCCGATCGAAGCCCGTCGCATGGTGACGAGTCCTATTTTTTCGATGAGGATGGTCTGCTGACTGGAGCCCTCTTTACCTTTCCCTCTGGACTTGATCTCAATCCCTACCCGATCCTTCGCCATACCTTGACGTTGTTGAAACCGGCCTTGGAGTTCTATCTCAACGTCGCGAATCTGTCCTCAAAGTCGAGTATGGACTCGAGCGCCCTGTACGAAACCGGCGACGAGAAAACGACGACACAGTACCTGATTCTTGGCTCACGCGAACAACCCTCGCTGCTCCAGGCCTCCGTGACGATCGACCCCTATGTGCGCCTGTTCTCACCCTATCGGCACGAATTCTTGGAACGGCTGCGCCATCCAAGCGGCCCAAAACCCGGGCAACAGCTCGACAGTCAAGGAGCGGAGGACAAAGAGCCCTTCCCCTCGCTCCAGCAATTCGCGCGCGGGCAAACCGCACAACTCTCCTACTGTGGGGCACAGAACTACGATATCGCAGCCCATGCCTATCAGAAAGCGATTACGAGCGGCTTCGCGAACAAGGTGTGGCTGGCAGAGGCTCATCACAAACTAGGCCAGGCATGGAAAGGGAAGGGGCAACAGGAGAAGGCCAAGACGGAAATGCTTCAATCGTTGGCTATCAGACCGAACACGCCAGAAGTTCTGAACAACCTCGGCACGGTGTACATCGAGCTGGGAGATAAGGTGAACGCGCTCGTTTCATTTGAGAAAGCCGTCACACTTCGACCCAATTATGCCATTGCCCGCTACAATCTGGCCGAAGCCATCGAACCCACGAACCCCAAGCGGGCCCTCGCCGAGTACGAGACCTACCTTGCGCTGGTTGAGGGGATCCCCGATGAAGCCAGCCGCATCGCCCTCGTTCAGCAACGAGTCAAGGCACTCAAACACTAGTGCCCTTGCTCAACATGATGTTGCTGTGGATCACACCTGTGTTGATGAACGGTGGCGAAGGAAAGTCCTGACGTTTACCGCCGAGCTGCTTCTTCCTGTTCTTCGAGGGTTTTGCAATCGATGCAGAGGGTGGTGACGGGGCGGGCTTTGAGTCGCGGGTAGGGGATCTCTTCTTCGCAACGCTCACAGATGCCGTAGATGTTCTGGTCGATTCGACCAAGCGCTTCGTCTATCTTCTTGACCAGCCGTTGCTCGCGCTCACGGATTCTCATCGAAAAATTTTGATCGGCTTCCGCAGAGGCCTGATCGCTCACATCCGGGAGCGCCTCCTGACCATTTGGATTAGCCAAACCTTCGATTGCCTCTGCTAAGATGGCCTTTCGCTGTTGCTCCAGATCGAGACGAATGGCCGCGTATTTATCCGCAGGGGACGATGGCGTGGGTTTGCGCATAGCGATAGGCTTTTCCGCTGAGGGAGTGGACGAGCTGCGCTTGATGGAAGGGCTTGCTTTCATACCGAAGCCTGCCTAAAGAGTAAAAATGTCTAGAACGTCGGAAACTATAACAGGGGCTTTGAGGGGGGTCAATGGGAGACACAGGGCGGGGTTGCTAGAGATCCCGGCGGCCTTCGATCGACTTCAGCAATGTGACGTCGTCGGCATATTCAATATCCATCCCGACTGGGATGCCATAGGCGATACGTGAAACACGGGCCCCGAGAGGTTTGAGTTGGTTCGTCAGATAGATGGCGGTTGCCTCCCCTTCGATCGTCGGACTCGTCGCGAGAATTACCTCCTGAATGCCTCCACGCTTCACCCGATCGACCAGCTCCTCGGCCCTAATATCGGATGGTCCGACTCCATCCAACGGAGACAAGGCGCCGAGTAACACATGATATAAGCCGCGGTACGCACCTGCCCGCTCGATGGCATAGGTCGTACTCGGCTCTTCGACCACGAGAATTCTTGTCTGATCCCGTTTAGGGTCGAGACAAAACTCACAGAGTTCCCCCTCGGCGATGTTCCGGCATTGTCGGCAAAAGGAGAGGCCGTCTTTGACGGCACGAATCGCCTCAGCCAAGCGGAGTGCCTCTTCACGCTCGGCCTTCAAGACGTGAAAGGCCAACCGCTGTGCCGTCTTTTGTCCGATGCCGGGGAGACGGACTAATTCGCGCACCAACCGTGCGAGTAATCCCTGCTGATCAACTGCCATACGTTAATTGCCTGTTAGAACAGTCCGGGAACATTCATCCCGCCGGTCACGGTTTTCATTTCGTTTGCCATCATCTCGCGAGCCTTCTGAAGGGCGTCGTTCGATGCGGCCATGACCAGATCCTGTACCATCTCCACGTCCCCGCTTTTCACGACTTCGGGATCGATGACGATGCCGAGCAGTTGCATGGCCCCATTGGCCGTGACGATCACGCTGCCACCGCCCGCCGTTCCGGTTACGGTCTTCGCCGAGGCTTGTTCCTGCACTTTGGCCATTTGTGCCTGCATCGCCTGCGCCTGCTTCAGGATATTGCCCATATTTGCTAACGGGTTCTTCATGTCTCGACCTCCTTCTGGCTCGCTACCGGCCTGACTTCTGCGAGTTCTACACCGAACATTTCCAGGGCCTGTTTGACGACCGGATGTGCCTTCGCTTGCTCGAACAGGACCTGTTTTTGTTCTTTTTCCTTCGTCGCCCTGAGCTGCGCCATCGTCTGTCCTGGAGGATCAGCCTCTGTCAATTCGACGATCCGCACCCGAACCGTCTGACCGCTCAGTCGTTCACAGATCGATGTCAGTACCGCCATATTATCAGAGTTCTCGATCATCCCTCGGGCACCTGTCGCTTGCTTGGCAAATCCAATCGTCACGACATGACCGTCTATGCCCACAAATCTCCCTCGCTCCAGAAAGGCCGCAATCCTGGAAGACACATTAGCCACTTCCTCTTGGACCTGTTCCCAATTCAGTGTCACCACCACGCGACCATCCTCAGCCGGAGGGGATATCGACGGCGACGAAGTTTGTACCTCGACGGCCAGAACAGGAGGCCGGGCGCTTGGAGGATTGGCGGGAAGACCTCGTGGAGACGCCGTATTTCCGACCACAGAAGGCTTCGATGGCATGGGCGCGGTCGGTAGTGGCGTCGTCGACTGGGACGTTCGAGGTGGAGGAGAGGAGGGAGTTGGCTCTGCAGAACGAGGCGCCGCCGCCGGTGGGCCTGTGCGGGCCGGAGCAGGCTGAGTCGGGCGTGCTGTCTGGGTTGGCGGGACCACTTGCGCCGGTTTTCCCTCCGCTCGACGCAGCAGTCTGGTTGCACGCACTGCGGCCGTTTCGAGCACGAACCGAGGATGCGCGCTGAGCCTGAGCGAGTCCTCGGCTTGTGTGAAAATGGCGAACAGGTCTTGGAGCTGTTCCGGCGTGAACGAGCGGGCATCGGTTGCCATCTGTTCAAGGTCTTCCGTCGCCGCCTCGATTAAGCCTTGCTGTTCCTGTGGCGAGGGCACGACCGATACCACCAGCATATTCCGGAGATACTCCACGACCTCCGCACAATAGGCTCGCAGATCATGTCCTTGGTCCAACAGTTGTGCCAGCACGCGAAGCGCCGCGGCGCTTTCTTGTGCCGTAATCGCCTGAATCATGGCGCGAACAAGCTCTTGTGGAACTGCACCCAACAGAGCTTCCAGATCCGTATGCACGATCGTCTTGCCGCCGAACGCCACGGCTTGATCGAGTAGGCTCAACCCGTCGCGCATACTGCCTTCGCTGGCCTGCGCGAGCGCCATTAAACTTCGCTCTTCGAGCACGATCTGGTCCTGATTAACCACATGACGTAACCGCTCGACGATCTCAGCCCGCGCAATGCGTCGAAAATTATAATGTTGACAGCGGGAGAGAATTGTTGCTGGAATCTTGTGAATCTCGGTGGTGGCAAAGATGAACACGACGTGCGGTGGCGGCTCTTCCAGCGTCTTCAAGAGGGCGTTGAAAGCCGAGTTCGACAACATGTGAACTTCGTCGATAATGTAGACCCGGTACTTCCCGCGAAACGCGGCGAACTTGACGTTTTCACGGATCTCGCGCACATCGTCCACGCTTGTATTGGACGCTCCGTCGATCTCCATGACGTCGACGGAGGTGCCTTGTGCAATCTCGAGGCAGTTAGAACAGGTGCCGCAGGGCGTGCCGGTCTGTCCCTGTTCGCAATTGAGCGCTTTGGCGAGAATTCTTGCGACGGTGGTTTTCCCTACGCCGCGGGTGCCTGAAAAGAGATAGGCTTGGGCAATACGTTTCGTGGCACTGGAATTGACCAGCGTCTGCACGACATGTGGCTGTCCGATCACGTCATCGAACGTGCCCGGCCGGTATTTTCTGGCTGAAACTTGGTAATCCATATTTTATATGGCGAGAGGCGCTGGGCGAGGGGCTAGAGGCCCAGACATTCTTTTTGACCTATTGCCCCTCGAACCGCTCACCCCATGCCTCTCGTGCAAAGCGGGGCCAGGTGATCCTGCGGCACACAGAACTAACCGCTTACCGTTGCTTCCTTCCGGACCTGGCGGGATTCACAGGGTTCCGTTGCACAGGGCCCAGCCCCTAATTCAAAGTGCTGAGTGCTGTGGAATGGGTGCCAAGAAAAGAAGGGACAGTCTTACCCGACCTTTCCTGGCGAAGCTCAGTACACAGCACTCACCGCACAGGATTGCTTTTGGCGGAGAGGGTGGGATTTGAACCCACGGTCCCATTGCTGGGACGCATGCTTTCCAAGCATGTCGATTCGACCACTCTCGCACCTCTCCGCATCAATGTTCGCGAGGCGCGCATCTTAACACGCGGTCTAGCGACCGGCAAGGTAAGAACAGGGCGCATATGCATGGCATTGCCCTCCCCGAATCCCCTTTCTATACTGAAAAGAATTGAGAAGGAGGGCTGGTTATGAAAATTCTTATCGGTTTGGGCGTCCTGGTCATCATCCTGGTGGCCGCCATCTTTTCCCTGCCCTTTCTCGTCGACCTCAACAAATATCAAGATCAGTATAAGCCGCTGCTCGAAGAGGCGCTCAACCGTAAGGTTCAGTTGCAAGACATCCGCCTGACGATCTGGCCAAGGATCGGTGCACGCGTAGCCGGGTTTACCGTATTGGACGACCCGGCGTTCGGGGCAACTCCATTTACCTCGCTTACGTCGCTTGAGATTGGAGTCAAGCTCGGGCCGTTGCTCAGCGGCAAGGTCGAGGTCGAAGAAATCACGCTTCGCGATCCAGTTATTACGGTTATCAAGAACAAGAGAGGCGTTCTGAACGTTTCGACCATCGGAAGAACTGGCGTCCAGACTCCTGAAACTCCGTCCCGTGCGCCGATTCCATCGACAGACGGTCCGCTCAAGATCCTGGCCCTCCTGGCCGTCGATCGCGTCTCCATTGCGGGTGGAAGACTCACCTATCGAGATTTGTCGGCTGCCAAACCAACCGAGTATGTCTTGCAGGACATGGAGCTCCTCCTTCAGTCCGTTCGTCTCGGCCAAACCCCGAGCCTCCATGTTGCCACGCTCGTTCAGCCGTTCGACATGCCTGCGACACTCGACGGTTCTTTTGGTCCGTTGAAGGAAACCGCGGACATCGACGCGATCAACCTCCGGCTCGTGCTGGGGAAAACTGAGTTCACCATCACGGGGAAGACCGCCGGCCAGAATGCGGCGGTGAATATGAGTTCGCCGCTGATCAATACCGCGAGTCTGCCGATAGCGCTTCCGCTCATGAAGCCGGTCGACATTACTGAGTTGAAGATTACGGCCGAAGTAAAGGGGCAAGAAATTAGATTGAACAATCTCTCGTTCCAATTGTTTAATGGACAGGTCAAAGGACAGGGCGCAGTGATTACAGGGTCCGATGCTCCGCCGTTCAAGAGCACCGTGACGATCCAAGGGCTCCAGCTTGGGCCAGCCCTTGCGGCCGTTGCGACCACGCAAGTGTCGATCAGCGGAACAGCAGGGGCCGACCTCGCGCTGCAAGGCCGCGGCTTTTCCACGCCGGATCTTACTACGTCCCTGGAAGGGACCAGCCACGTCGCCGTTAAAGATGGGAAGATCGAGGGCGTGAACCTTCTCCAGGAAGCGGTCTCGATACTCAACGTCGCCGGCATCTCGCTCGACAATGCCAAAGCTACAGCTTTTTCGACGATTGAGACAGACCTCGCCATCAAGCAAGGCATTATCAACGTGCAGCGCTTCTTGATGGACAGCCACGACTTTCAAGCTACGGGGAGAGGCACCATGGGGTTTGATCAGACCCTGGACTTGACCCTGAACCTCAATCTCTCGCAGGACTTGAGTCAGAAGATTGCCGGTGCCTCCCCTGTTGCCAAACTCGCGATGAAAGAAGGCCGCTTGAGTCTTCCGCTGATCATCACTGGGACCGTCCAAGCACCGTTGTATGGATTAGATTCCAACGCGCTGACGGGCAAGGCCCAAGAACAGGTAAAGGAGAAAGTGCGTGAAATGATCGAGGATCTTCTTAACGGCTCGGCGAAGCCAGAAGAACTTAAGCAAAAAGGCCAGGATCTGTTGAAAGAGCTTTTGGGCCGATAGGGAGCATATGAACAGAGATTAGGGGTACTAGTCTCTACGCGCAGTCATCAAGCCTTGCGTGCCCATATTTTCTTAAAGGCCGAACTTGCGCGGAGTCTCTCGCTCCGTCTCTGTAGCGGAATAGCCATCTGCTGAACAAATCAGCCACAGAGATGAAGGACCAGGCCTTCAGATAATCTGTCCCTCAATCATGCTTTCACAAAGATATCTGGTGAAATGACTGGGTCTCTCTCAATGGCATCAGCTTTGCTTTGTTCCGCGATCAATGTTCAGGATGCGATGCGTCACACATACGCGCGTCGGTATATACCGTGGTGTTTCTGCTTGCGACCTTGTCATGAACTGGGCTATAGAACGTTCCCATGTAATGGGGCTGAATAGCCCTACAACTTCCAGCGTATTCCCGTGAACCCGACACATACAGTCTTGTCATAATCATCAACCGGTGAGGAGGATTCGATGAAGAAGGGTTTTTGGCTACTCTTGCTTGTAGCCTGTCTGATGACATCCGGGCTGGTTGCGGCCGCTGATGTTCCAGCAGTGACAGAGGTTCCACCCCCCGCTCCACGCG
>JBDSKU010000164.1:0-7380 GCA_039916745.1 Nitrospiraceae bacterium | reverse complement strand
CCAGCCATCACCGGCGCGACCTTTATCTTGATTTACCTGAACGGTGGCCATGACGCCATCGTCAGCTACGCGAAAAATCTGCTGTGGTTCGTTCCGCCCTGGACGGTCTATGTCGTTGCCATGATTGTCGGCGTCCCACGCTTCGGCTTTTGGCCTGCGATGGCCGGCTCGCTCACGCTCTATATGAGCTGCGTGGGACTGGTGCGGCTGTTGGTGGTCCGATAACGCCCGAGGCAGCACAATACCGAAATGTTCCTGCAGCATGCGGGCATAGGCTGGGTCACTGTCTGCCACTGACTTTTCGTTCTTTCCATTCCGCCTCATACTCAACGACTGATCCACCAACGTCTTGCGTCCCTCCAACGTCGGCAGGATACAGATCCGCCGTTGCATAAACAGGGAGTCTGGCGAATGCGAATGGAAATAGTTGGCATAGCGGTAATCGACAGGCTGACAAGGCTCCGGCGAAAAAGAATAGAGGCTCTCCCACTCATCATGCACCAGACACTGCAACAGGTATGCATCCTGTTCCGCCGACACCAGACGAAACTGCTCTCCCAATTGCCTGGCCACATGCCCAGCCACCAACGGAAACGGCTCAAGCAATCCATTCCCGCCGAATCCCACATCGACCAGCCACGACTCGCCTTGCATGGTGACGAGAAGCACTTGATGGCTTCGAGCATACGGTGGCTTTGAGCCATACCGCACCCGTGCAATCATTCGTGTCACGGGAAATCCCAGTGCTTCCAGCAGCAGACTGAACAAACCGTTCAACTCGAAGCAATAACCGCCTCGCCGGGCCACCACAATTTTCGCAAACAGATCGGCAGGCTCAAGCGAGACCGCGCGCCCAAGAAAATTATCCAGGTTCTCGAACGGCACCGCCAGCACATGCGCGAGATGCAGCTGTCGAAGCGTTTCGCTCGTAGGCAGACGATCGCCCCGATAATTGATCCGATCGAGATAGGCAGAAAGATCCATCGGGAACCTGCATCAGGAGAGTAGGACTCATCGCGATTATAAGCATGCCTCGGCTGTAGATCCACCGCCTGCCGAGGTTTGCCACTCTGGCCTGTCCGGGGCACGAATCAAGACCACTCCTGGGCGGCTCAACCCTGGAATCCCTTCGCCTCCCCCTGCCATAGTGGGCCCACCAGCCAACGCGACCTTGCGCATCTCCGCTCTCAGAGGCTCGATGCTCTCCATGCATATCTATCTCCCCGATCAGTCGCTCCCGCTGGATATTGAAGCGGCCACCGTCCGGCGGACCAGGAGAAACGAGTTTGGCATCGAGCTCACAACCCTAAACCTGGAAGCGGCTACGAGGCTGAGCGACTATCTGCAGGCTCAGCTTCCGACGCACAGAACCGTGGCGTCATACGAACGCTCTCCGTTCTCCTACAACTAAGAGCACGGACTGGCCTGGAGAGAACGACTCGTGAGATCGCACGATCGTATCACGACTCAGTGGCATCGATGAGAGTGAGAGTCGAACGGAAGACGGAGAAGGTGCTGTACTAGGCGGGATGGCTGAAGTGGAACCGGTTCATTTCACTCATGGCCGACACCAGCCGGTCGATCGCGACGGTGACGCAGTGACTCGCCTCATGTGATGGCCCCTTGCCGCCGGCCCAAATGTCGGGGGGCTGCTCCACCTCACAGACGTTCTGGCAAAACCTGGTAATAGACTGCTTCCAATAGGTCGGGTCCGCGGCTTCGTCGAGAAAGTGCTCCCGGTCCTTCGTAAAGGGCGCATCGAACTGCTTGGCCCTCATCTGCCACATCTGCTCCATCGCGTTCTGCCGTTCCTGGCTAAACTCAAGCCCCCTGGCTTTTTCGTTCAACGCGGCGAACAGTCCCCCGATCACCCGCTCGACATGCGACTCGGGAAAGGCGCCGACACAGGTTTGCACGACGAGATATTTATGAAAAATAAAAACCTCGGCGCTGATGCGGGCCTCGGTGGCCGAGGGATCGTAGGCCCGCGCCAGCTCTTTCATCGCATCGCCTGAGGCACTCTCAAGGCTCGCACCCAGCAACCCTGCCAGTTGACGCCCGAGGCCCATATAATCCACTGGAATCGCAGCATGTGTCATGATCGATCGTCGCTTCCCGTGAGCCAAACTCATGCCGAGCGTAATCGAGGCAAGGAGAAATTGCCAGAAAATAGTCAGACGAATCCGAGAGGAACGGTTCTTTTTATCCACCCGCTCGATCCGTCCTTGAACCCCTGCAGCCGGGTTGCTACCATGCCGCTTCTTCTGTTCCTCTCAACCGGTCTATGGCACATATCCGACAGCCACCTGCTCCGTCCCGCGATCTCATCGTCGAAGGCGCACGCCAAAACAACCTCAAAAACATCTCACTCCGTATCCCCCACAATCAGGTCACGGCCATCACGGGCGTCTCAGGATCGGGAAAATCCTCTCTCGCGTTCGACACGCTGTTCGCCGAAGGCCAATGGCGCTATGTGGAATCGCTCTCCATTTATGCTCGCATGTTTCTCGATAAGGTCAACCGGCCCGATGTCGACCGGATCATCAACGTCCGGCCCGCCATTGCAATCGAACAAAAGAATCCCATCCGCACCGCCCGCTCGACGGTCGGGACCACGACCGAAATTGCCGACCTCTTGCGCCTCCTGTTCGCCAAAGTGGGCCATCCGGTCTGCCCCGATTGTTCCATCGATGCACGGAGTTTTCATCCTGGCAGCGTCGCCGACGACCTCCTGAGTCATTGCGCCGGCACACGAGCCATGATCCTCTTTCCAGTCAAAGCCCCAGCGCCGAAACAGGACCAAGCCTTTCTCCAATCACTGTTGCTGCGCGGCTTTACCAGAGTGCAATGCGGCGAGGCCATCCTCGACCTCCACGACACACTCGGCCTCCCCACAGTCCGGCCGGACCATCTGTATGTGATCCTCGATCGGCTCGTGATCCGGGAAGACAACCGATCCCGACTCGTCGAAGCGATTGAAACCGCCTTTCGCGAAGGCGAGGGCCAATGCCGTGTAGAGGTCATCGATCAGGGCCCCCGAACCTACAGCACAGACTTTCGCTGCCAACAATGTGGAAGAACCTTCGAACCGATTCGGCCCGTACTCTTTTCCTTCAACCATCCACTCGGCGCCTGCCCCGAGTGCAAAGGGTTCGGCAATATTCTGCGGTACGATCCCGACCTCGTCATCCCAGACCACGACAAGTCGCTCGCCCAAGGCGCGATTGAACCCTGGAGCAAACCCAGCGGCGATTGGTGGCAGAAGCAAATGTTCCTCGCCATGAAGCGGCGCGGAATCGACCTCACCATCCCCTACAAAGATCTGCCCCAGACGGTCCAGAAGATCCTCTGGCAGGGAGAAGGCAAGCTGGAGGGCGTGCAGCAATTTTTCGAATACTTGGAAGGAAAGCGCTACAAGCTACATGTGCGCGTGATGCTCAGCCGCTACCGGACACCGGTGACCTGTCCAAACTGTAACGGGTCTCGCCTCCGACCGGCCGCGCGTTATGTGAAGATCGCGGGCACTGACATTCATGAGCTCTCTTCACTCACGATCGAAGCGACTGCCGCCTGGGTCACGTCTCTCACCCTCTCTCCCTATGAAGAACAGGTCGCCCGCGACATCCTCCGGCAACTGACAGCCAAGCTGGGCTTTCTCCTCCGCGTAGGCCTCAGCTACCTCACGCTCTCCCGTCAGACCCGCACCCTCTCGGGAGGAGAGGCCCAGCGCGCAACCTTGGCCAACCAACTCGGTGCCCGTCTAGTCGGTACGCTCTACGTCCTCGACGAACCGACCATCGGACTCCACCCCCGTGACACCGCCACGCTCGCCGGCATCATGCGAGAGCTGGCAAGCCAGGGCAACACGGTCGTCGTCGTCGAACATGATCGCCAGATGATGTTGGCCGCCGACTATCTCGTCGAGATGGGCCCCTCGTCCGGCGAAAAAGGCGGCGAGGTGATCTGCGCAGCGCCACGACAGGAATTCATCGCGAACCGGCGGTCGATCACGGCACGCTACCTGCGTGACGAGGACGAGATTGCCATGCCCCGCATTCGACGGAAAGGGAATGGGAAATTTCTTGTCATCGCCGGAGCCTGCGAGAATAACCTCAAAGATCTGTGTGTCCGTATTCCGCTCGGGATGCTGGTCTGTGTCACCGGCGTTTCAGGGTCTGGCAAGAGCACCTTGGTCGAAGATACGCTGTACCGCGCCATCGCCCGGGCCTTTCGTATTGAGTCACTCCCCATGGGCAAGTTTCGCGCGATTAAGGGAGTCGAACATCTCACCGGCATCAAACTCATCGATCAAGAACCGATCGGCCGAACGCCACGCTCGAATCCAATCACATACCTGAAAGCGTTCGATGAAGTTCGCGCCCTCTTCGCGTCCGAGCGCGAGGCCCTCAGAAGCGGGCTCACGCCTGGGCACTTCTCCTTCAATACCACCGGAGGCCGATGCGAGAAATGCGAAGGCAGCGGCGTCGAAAAGCTGGAGATGTATTTCTTCGAAGATATCTATGCGACCTGCGAAGCCTGCGACGGGAAACGATTTAAACCGAACGTCCTCTCCATCCGTTATCGTGGGAAAACGATTCATGATGTGCTGCAGATGACCGTCGACGACGGGCTGGGATTTTTCAGCGGTTCGCCCAAGCTCACGGAGAAGCTCCATCTGCTCTCCTCCATCGGGCTTGGTTATCTCCGGCTCGGTCAAGCCGCCACGACCCTCTCAGGTGGCGAGGCCCAGCGGTTAAAAATCGCCGCCGAGCTCAAAGTCTCGTCTACGAAAAATGTGCTCTACATCATGGATGAGCCGACCACCGGACTGCATGTCGAAGATATTAAGAAGCTTCTCGCGATGCTGCAGAAACTGGTGGACAGCGGCAACACGGTAGTGGTGGTCGAGCACAACCTGGACATGATCAAGTCGGCAGATTGGATTATCGACTTAGGGCCGGAAGGAGGATCGGCAGGCGGACAGATCGTGGCAGAAGGACGACCAGAACAGGTGGCGAAGGTAGCGGCGTCCCACACGGGGCGATTCTTAGCAGAGATACTCACGCCAACAACAAGCCCTAAGACCCGCTAGTATACCGGCACCTCTTCACTCAAACTTTTTCACACCCGCTTTCTTTGCAGCTTTCTGCAAATCTTCATCAAGTGTGGCCAACGGAAGTCCCAATCGCAAGGCCAGTTCGAGGTATGAGGCATCGTATGAAGACAGCTTGTATCGGCGCGACAGTTGAAGCGTATCAGACAACGCATGGGCAAACGTGGCTGCGTCCACCTCAATATCTACATCTTCCAACATCTCAAGAAATGCCCCACTCCGAGCTTCGGTCACCAGAGCCTTTTCTTCCGCCTTAGCGATGACATTCGCCACCTCCAACCCCCAGGTCGCAGGAACAAGTGCTTGGGCCTCTTGCATCGAGTCCAACACTTTGCCGGCGTAGGCAAGATCTTGCGGCTTGCCATCCCCAAAAAACCACCGCATGGTCACCGAGTTATCAAGGACAAACCTCACGCGCGCCCCTCCTCAATGAGGGCCTTGATATCCACGCCACGCACTGGATCTGCCAGCATGAAGGCCTTCAGTTTTGCGGCTGCTGAAACTTTATCTTTTGCTCTCGCACCAGCACTCGGCACGAGATCCGCAATGGCTTCTCCCCGATTGGTAATCGTAAAGCTCTTCCCTGCCTTGACCTGCCGCAGCAATTCAGGAAGCTTAGTTTTCGCTTCATACGAACCAATTTCAGTCCTCATGTCACCCTCCTGTCATACGCAATAGATACAGACCAGTATATAGACTGGTCTAACATCGGTCAACGATCGAATCGACTAGGACCATGGACAAGCCGACCATGGGACTGTACCTCGAAGATATTAGGAAACTCCTCGCGATGCTGCAGAAACTGGTGGATAGCAGCCATACCCTGGTGGTGGTCGAACATAACCTCGACTGTCATCAAATCGGCGGATTGGGTGATCGACCTAGGGCCTGAAGGCGGCTCGGCAGGTGGACAGATCGTGGCAGAAGAACGACCGGAGCAGGTAGCGAAGGTAGCGGCGTCCCATACGGGACGATTTCTCGCACAGACTCTGAGACCAGAGCAGGATTGACATAATTCTGTACGCACTTTACGCTTTGCGCATCAACTCGTCTGGAGGACCCGATGGGCATTACAACCAAGGACGTCGTCTCACTCAGCCAAGCGCGTGCGAAGCTTACCGAATTGTGTGATGAGGTACTGAAAAATGGGACGGAGAAACTCATTACGAAGAACGGGAGCAGTTACGCGGCGCTGATTGAGGCAGACCGTCTGGACCACTATCACCGACTGGAGCGAGAGCACATCCACCTCGGACTGCTTGAAGAAGCGATCAAGGGCCTCACCGATCTGAAAGGCGGCAAGACGCTCAGCCTAGCGCAACTCAAATTGCGTCATGGCCGCTAGACAGCCACGTTTCACCGAGAACTTCCAGCCAGCCTGACAGCCATCGAGACATTTCTCGGCCTCCACGGCCGGTCGGCATACCGTCGACTTCTCGATCATCTCTTCGATGACGCCATTCCCTCGCTGTGCCCATTCCAGCAATCCGGGCGCTCGTTCTTGGCTCACCCCATCAAATCCGGAAAGGCGAGGACGCTTACCAAGGAACTGCGCAAACTCCTCGGCAAAAAAGACGACCTGCGCGAATTCGTGACGGACGAATATCTCCTGCTCTATCTGGTGCGCCGAGGCCAAGTGATCTTTCTCGCGGTCAATCACCACCGGCAATTGTCTTTCGATCTCAAAGGATTCTGGAGCGAAAAATAGCGGCAAGGTATACGCTTAGCTTACGTACCCTCATCGTCGTCGAACACAGCCTCAACGTGATCAAGACGGCAGACTGGGGATCGACTTGGGTCCGGAGGGGGGAGAAGCAGACAGGCGCATAGTAGCGGAAGGCCGGCCGGAACAGGTGGCGAAGGTAGCAGGGTCTCACACGGGAGGATTCTTTGCCGGTCCACACATGCCCGTTCAGGCAACTTTGCCTCACCTCTCAGATTGATCAAATCTGACGAAAGGACAATGGCTCAGCTCTGTTTCGCACGTTCGGATTGGCCGACGGCGGTCATTCCGTCGGCTCCCCCGCTATCCGGATTTCTTGCGGTTCAATTCTCTCGTCACGATCGTTCCATTCCGCCAGCGCCTCAGAGGGCTTCTCATTCGTCAGTGCCAAAACATTTTTCAGCTCATTTTTCAACAGCTCTTTGCGTTTCTGGAAAAATGTCATAAAGGTCTTGAACCCCAAATCGATATTTTCAGGGAAATAGTTTTTCCTGGCAAATGTTGTCTGATCAGACTCCGACATTTTCTCGACCCACTTTTCCAG
>JBDSKU010000163.1:0-5414 GCA_039916745.1 Nitrospiraceae bacterium | reverse complement strand
TCGGCAGAATAACTCCTGATCCGATCCAGCAGCTGGTCGAGGTCTGTGACGGTTTCGTACACCATGGTTCACTCACTCCATCACACTCGGTCGAACATCGCGAATGCGGAGCTGAATTCGGTCACGGCCGTTCCAATGGTTCAGTTCAGGCGTGAAGGCCAGATCGACCGGAGTTCGCGACGGAATGCCCCGCTCCAACAACGACTTCATCCCGAAGGCAATACTGTCGAACGGCAGTGAGGTGCCTTGCCGCACCGTCATTTTCAAATGTTTCTCACCGACCGTGCGCGCCTCCAACACTTCAAGACGGGTCACGGCAAACGTAGGCTCGGGATTACCCTCCCCGAACGGATGCAGAGAACCGATTTCCTGGAGCAACTGCAGATTCACATCGTTCAACCGCACCTCGGCATCGACGTTCAAGGTCGGAACCTTGGCGCCCTCGTGATTCCACCCGGCCACCACGTCGGAGAATTTCGCACGAAACTCATCGATCCGTGACTCACGAATCGTCACCCCCGCAGCGCTGGGATGCCCGCCGAACGCCTCCAGCATCTCCCGGCAGGAGGCCAATCCTTGATACAGATCGAACCCGCCGGTCGTCCGCGCCGAACCTTTGGCAATACCCTGCTCATTGATAGCCATCACAATCGCCGGGCGCTGAAACCGATCGACCAAACGCGCGGCAACAATGCCGACTACCCCGAGATGCCAATTGCGAGAAGCCACGATCAAGGCGGGCGGCAGTTCTTGATCCTTCAGCGAGGCCAGCGCCTCCGCTATGATATCCACTTCGATGCGCTGCCGTTCCCGATTCAGTTGCTCAAGCCGGTCGGCCAACTGCTGCGCCTCGGCCGGATTGTCGGTCGTCAACAACCGCACACCCAACATGGCATCGTCCAATCGCCCTGCAGCATTGATGCGCGGCGCCAGCTTGAAGGCGATGGTTTCCGCCGTGCATTCCCGCGTCACCCCCGCCACCTGCTTCAACGCCCGAACCCCGCAGCGCGCGCCACGCGATAACTGCACAAGCCCTTCGCGCACAAAATTTCGATTCTCATCATGCAGAGGAACCACGTCGGCGACCGTCGCCAAGGCCACGAGATCGAGCAACGACTCCAACGGCACTCCGGCGACTCCGTAGCGCAGCTGATAGGCCTGCGCCACCTTGTAGGCCAGCGCTGCGGAACAGAGACCGCGAAACGGATAGCGGGCTCCGACTCGATGAGGATTCAACACCGCCACAGCCGGCGGCATCTGCTCATCGCTCTGATGATGGTCGGTCACCACCACATCCATACCGAGCTGCGCTGCCAACGCGATTTCTTTATGCGAGGTCGTGCCGCAATCGGACGTCACCAAGAGCGAAATGCCTTCGTCATGCAAGCGCTGCACAGCGCCGATGTTGAGTCCATACCCTTCGTGGAGCCGATGCGGAACATAGGCGCGAACCTTGGCCCCCAACCCGCCAAAGAACGACATGTAGACGCTGGTTGCCGTAATCCCATCGACATCGTAGTCGCCGTAGAAACAAATCGGCTCCTGACTCGTGACGGCGCGATGGAGCCGCTCGACCGCTTGTTCCATATCGGGGATCAAAAACGGATCGTGCGGTGATTGAAGCGACATCCACGAAGTCGCTTCATCCGGTGTCGTCACACCACGAGCCAGGAACAACGAGGCGGTAGCAGGAGAAATGGAGAGAGCCTGAACTAACGAAGCCTGCTGCAACAGATTGATATCGCGGAAGACCCAGAGCTTGGACTTCATGAGGACCCCTTAGACGATTCAGAGGCGAAAGAGAAGAGACGCTAACTAGCTGAGAATTAAAGGGATACTAGCCTCTCGGCTCTGTGTTGTCAAACTCAGGAATGTGAGGCTCGCAGATCAGGGACAGAGGGGCGCCTGAATCGAAATGCGATGCAGGGGAATAAAAAAAGAGGAAGCAGCCTGCCAGAATCCTGGTGCTACTCCCCCCCTTTTTGCACATAGTTCTTGACGAACTCTTCCGCGTTCTTTTCGAGCACGTCGTCGATTTCATCGACCAGCTTGTCGATGTCTTCTTTCATTTTCTTGCCGGCTTCGACGACCTTGGGATTCGCCTTAACGTCGTCTTTCCCCTGCGGCTCACGCTTGGCTTCCTGCTTGCGCTCCTGTTTCTCCATCCGAGCACCTCCCGTGTTTCTGGGAAAATCTCGTGGATCAGCACCAACGTGATCCCTCTGATCACCTTACTCCAGGGTCATTTCAGCCGTCAAGCCGAGCGCAGAATCGTGAGGCGGCATCAGTCTTGAGCTATCAGCCATCAGCATTCAGCTCTCAGCTGCGTGCTGATGGCTGAATGCTGACAGCTTCTATGCTCGTCCTATCAAACGATCAAGGATACAATTAGAAGTGCGACGATATTAATGACCTTGATCATCGGATTGATCGCCGGGCCGGCTGTGTCCTTGTACGGATCGCCGACCGTATCGCCCGTCACTGCCGCCTTGTGTGTATCCGTCCCCTTCAGGCCCTGTTCTTCAATATACTTCTTGGCATTGTCCCAGGCGCCGCCGCCACTCGTCATTGAGATCGCGACGAACAGACCAGTCACAATACTGCCCACAAGCATGCCGCCCAAGGCCTGCGGACCTAGGATCATGCCGACGAGAATCGGCGAGACGACCGGGATCAATCCCGGCACCATCATTTTCTTGATCGCCGCCTGCGTCACAATATCCACGCAGGTCCCGTATTCCGGCTTGCCGGTGCCTTCCATAATTCCTTTGATCGTCCGGAACTGCCGCCGCACCTCTTCCACCACGAGACCGGCTGCCTCTCCCACGGCTTTCATGCAGAGAGCCCCGAAGATAAAGGGCAGCATCCCGCCCAAGAAAAGCCCGACCAGGACGGAAGGATTGGAGAGATCGAAGGTGCTCGCCCCGCTTCCTTTTGCCACCTCACGCGCATATTCCGCGAACAGCACCACCGCCGCGAGAGCAGCCGATCCGATCGCATAGCCCTTGGTCACTGCTTTGGTCGTGTTGCCGACCGCATCCAAGGGATCGGTGATGTCGCGGACCTCTTTGCCGAGGTGGGCCATTTCCGCGATGCCACCCGCATTATCCGTGATCGGACCGAACGCATCGATCGCCACCACGATACCGGCCATCGACAACATTGACACCGCCGCCGTGGCCACGCCGTACAAACCGCCCGATGCCGCGCCGCCGCAAATCCAGTAGCTTGAAAGAATCGCGCCCCCGATCACCACCACCGGCAAGGCCGTCGACTCCATCCCCACCGCCAATCCAGCGATGATATTGGTCGCATGGCCCGTTTCACTCGCCTTGGCAATGGCCTTCACCGGCGCATAACTCTTGGAGGTGTAGTAATCGGTGATAAAGACGAGGGCAAGCGTCACGGCCAAGCCGATCAACGAGGCCAGGTAGTAACTCATCCCGCTCACGCCACCCACACCCGCCATGATCGTCGTCGTCACGGGATAGAACGCCACCGCCGCAATGCCGCCCGCCACAAACAAGCCCTTATAGAGCGCCGGCATGATCCCGCCGCCAGGACTCACCTTCACGAAGAAGATACCGATGATCGTCGCGAAAATCGTCACGCCGCCCAATGCCAGCGGATACAGAATCGGCGCGCTTACTCCCTTGAACAGCGTATAGGCCAACACCATCGCCGCCACCGTCGTCACCGCATAGGTCTCGAAGAGGTCCGCCGCCATACCGGCACAGTCGCCTACGTTGTCGCCCACATTGTCTGCGATGACTGCCGGATTGCGCGGGTCGTCTTCCGGAATCCCCGCTTCGACTTTCCCGACGAGGTCTGCGCCGACGTCCGCCGCTTTCGTATAGATGCCTCCACCTACCCGAGCAAACACCGAAATCAAACTTCCGCCGAACCCGAGGCTCAACAAGGCATGGATCGCCTTCTCCTGCCCTGAAATCTGCGAGGCCACCACATAGAAGAGCGTAATCGCCAGCAAGCCCAAGCCGATCAGCAACAGCCCCGTCACTGCGCCACCGCGGAACGCCACGGTCAGCGCCGCATTCATCCCCTGATGGGCCGCCTGCGCCGTCCGCACGTTGGCCCGCACTGCGATGACCATGCCCACATAGCCGGCCAGCGACGACGCGCCGGCGCCGATCAAAAATCCAATCGCGGTCAGTAATCCGAATTTATCTGAAATCGCTCCTGCGCCCCACAACATGACAAAGAGCACAGCTGCGACCACGCCGACGGTCCGATATTGGCGATTCAAATAAGCGCTCGCGCCCTCCTGAATCGCCTTCGCGATTTCCTGCATCTTCGGATTGCCGGCGTCCAGCTTGAACACCCACATGGCCAGATAGAGGCCATAGGCAATGCCGGTCACTGCCGCAACTAACGCAAAGGTAATGATGGCTGAGTCGCTCACTGTGGTCTCCTCCTGTTAGGGGTGTTGGGGGACACCCATTTCCTCTGGCTTCCATCCATCACGATCACGTGTTCGATGGCAAACCTCGAAGTATTACAGAATCGATCCGTACAGCTAACTATCTGAAAAGTTGGGCCATTCTATACAGGTGGGAGAGGGGGATCAAGGACGAAAAAGGGAAAAGTGAGCAGGCAACCGTCCTTCTTGCTCGCAGAACGCGCACAATCGGAATGTGCGCGTCCGATGCGCGCAGTGAAGAACAGTTTGCCTACTCCCTAGTAGAGAGGTGAAGAATCAGAAAGCCCTTGTTGGACGCGCGCAATGGAAGATCAATCAGCCTCCATCCCTAAAGAAGCAATGAGCAAGCTTTGAAGGAGCATGTGTATTGATCCATGCGCGCAGTGAGGCCCACACCAGCCGCCTCGCTGAATGTGGGCGAAGGATTGAGTGCATCCAACGGAAGCAACCGTCAGATGCCCGCTGAGAAAGCTGACTGGTCTCCCGCCATCATGTCCCCCTTGCCAATGTCTCGAATTTGAGACATACTCACGCCGTGAAATCGCTCATATTTCACCCTTCGGCTCTAGACTTTATTCGCGGAGAAGACCCTGCGATCAGATGAGAGATCGGTGAAGCACTCCGTGATCTTCAGAAAGGCCTCCACCTGGGCATGCCGCTCAGCAGACCGATGCCTGACGTGGCGCCAGGGGCTCATGAACTCGGAGTGACGGGCACAACCACCGCCGTGCGGGTGTTCTATTTCGTCAAGCTGGCTGATGCCATCCTGGTATTTCACGCGTTTCAGAAGAAGACACAGAAGACCCCAAAACGGGAAATGGCCCTCGGCCAACAACGACTGAAAGAGGTGCTGCATGACAACGCCTAAAACACGCAAACGAGTGACCGTTCGAACCGCCGAGGACCTCGGCAGCGCATTGGGCCTATCCGCTGCCGACACAGCGGAAATGGAGTTTCGCTCGGACCTCACCGTCTC
>JBDSKU010000162.1:0-5208 GCA_039916745.1 Nitrospiraceae bacterium | reverse complement strand
GATCGAGAGCCCCCCTGCCCGGCCTCTCACCTCAATGGTCCGATCGAGAAACGCCGGGCGATAGACTTGGAGGATTCGATCACGATCCGACGCCACAGCGGGATAATTGAGGATCTCCTGGCCGTTATGGGTGAGACGAACATGCACCGACGGCCAGGCCAGACCTGCGAGCTGCACAACATGATGAATATGGGAAAACTCGGTTGTGGCCGTCTTGAGAAACTTCTTTCTCGCCGGTTGATTGAAAAACAGGTTGGAGACTTCGATCCTGGTGCCAGGCACAGCAGGCGCATCGAGAATTGCGCTACCCGCTCCTGCGATCAGGGTGAGCTGTGCGCCCACCGTATCCTGCCTGGTCGACGTCGTCACCTGCACGTGGGAAACGGACGCGATGCTCGGAAGGGCCTCGCCGCGAAAACCCATCGTCGTCACCGAGGCCAGATCCCGATCTGACCGGAGCTTGCTGGTGGCATGCCGCTCGAAGGCACGGGGAAGATCCGCACGACTGATTCCCTCTCCATCATCCGTCACACGAATGAGGGCCAGCCCACCATCTTTCACATCAATCGTGATATGCAGGCCACCGGCATCGAGACTATTCTCCAGCAGCTCTTTGACGACGGCGGCAGGGCGCTCGACGACCTCGCCGGCCGCGATGCGGCTGACCACATCGTCTGGAAGAACCTGGATTTTTGCGGTGCAACTGGCCGCAGGCATGGGGCTAGACTCCAAGGGACGCCGACAACAAGAGCGCGATGACCAACGGTTTCAAGAACCATCCGGTCATCGGATTTCGGCTAGCTTACTCTTGGCCAACTTCGCCTCGTCCGACGTAGGAAACTCTTCGATGACGCGTTTGAGCTGCTTCTTCGATTTCACGAGATCTCCGGTCTCTCCCGCCGCAAGCCCCGACTTGAAGAGCGCGGCCGGCACCTTCTCATTTCCAGGAAACTCTGTCGTGAGATACTCGACCGCTTGTATCGCACGCACATAATCTTTCTGCTGATAGGACGACTCGCCCAGCCAGTAATAGCCGTTCGGCGTCAGCGACGTGCCAGGAAAGTCTTTCACAAATCGCTGAAAGCCCGCCACGGCAAGATCATATTTCCCATTGAGATAATCGTTGTACGCCAGATTGAACGCCGACGTCGGAGTAATCGTCGGAACACCGGGTATCATCGTCGGCACATCCGCCGAGGAGGCCGGCTTCTGTGGCTTAGAGGGACGCGTGAGGTCTCCCGTGGCTGACTCCACCTTGGGGACAACCGGAGCGCTCGCGGTCTCCTCTGGCTTCGCCAAGCGGTTTTCCAATTTCTGGATCCGGGCAAACAACTCATCGATTTTCGGATCAATCTTCGGTCTGGCCGATTCGCTATCCTTCACCCGTTCCAGCGACTCCAAACGTCGCTGCAGGGCATCTAACCTTTTCTGATCCTGATCTTGCGACTTCGACACCGTGGACAAGTGATCGCGCAACTCGACAAAATCGGCGTGTTTCGCACATCCACCGAGCAATAGCATCACCCCGGCCGTCACCACCGCCGACCCTACAAACTGTATGTTCTTGCGCATCACGGTTATCGCGACTCCTTCAACTGGGATAGTTTATCGGACGCTTTACCTGCCTCCGGACTCCGTGGATACAACGTCACCACCTGTTTGAAGGCCGAAGAGGCGCGCTTCTTATCTTTCATCGCCAAGTACGCATAGCCTTTCTTTAAAATCGCTGCCGGGACTTTCTCGCTCTGGGGAAAATCCAGTTCGACACGATCGTACGAATCGATCGCCTGCCGATAATCCTTCTTGCCGTAGTGCGACTCACCCAGCCAATACCGCGCGTTGGGAGACAGATCCGAGCTTGGATAGTCACGCAAAAATGCAGCAAACCCCTGTCGGGCTCCATCAAGGTTCCCATCACGAAAGAGGGCCAGCAGCCGTTCGTACTCAAGCTTGTCGGAATGCGCCCCGCTTTGGCTGACTTGTGGACGGGACGACTCCTCGGATTCGCTTGTTGATGCCGCCGCCTCGACCTGCACAGGAAGTGCCGCCGACGGCGTAACCGGCTCAACTGTTGCGGTATCGGACGAAGGCACCGGCGCCAACCGAGGAGCTGTCTTCGACGCTGGCTGACGGGCTCCAGCCTTGTCCCCTCCGCGCACATGCGTGTTCTGGGCCGCCTGATCGACAGCTGTAGAGAGGGCATCCAGACGACGGTCCTGCTCATCGAAACGGGCCGCGAACTTCTGCGCAACAGACGCAACGCTCTTATTGACCTCGCCTAAGTGACTGGTCACGGATTTATTCATTTCGTTGATATGGGCAGTCGAGGCTTTATTCGTCTGCTCTTCTTGATTGACCCGCTCGCTCAATCCTGTCAACGAATCCCTGAACCCCGTCAAGGACTGACTGAACTGAGCGAACTTGGCTGCCAGTTGATCCTGGCGGTTTTGACTGTCCGCCGCAGCCTTGCGCTGCTCCTCAAGACGGGCATCCACATTCTTCATAAGTGCGCTGTTGGTCTTCTGCACAGCCTCGATCAATTCTTTTCTCAGAATCTCCATCTGCTTATTGACGTCGTCGAGGCGACTGTTCATATCGGTTCTGAACTGGTCACGATCCGCTTTGGTCTTCACATCCTGTGCATTCAGGCTTTCCCGAACCTGCGCATAGCGATTGGCGTTCTCTGTATCCAGCTTCCCCGCCAGCTGTTCCACTTTCTTGGTTTGCTGTTCAAGTATGGCTGAACGTTGCTTCAAGTCCTCCTGCTTACCCTGAAGCTCCTGGGCCTGATGCAATGCCCGCTCCAATTCACCGCGCAACTGTGGTAACTCCTGCTCCCGAAGCACCGAAATTTCCTGACTCTGTCGCGCACGGGTCTGCGCCGACTCATCGCTCGTCTGCTTGATGCGCTGCTGAAGACTCTTTTCCGTCTGCTTGAGATCGGCTTGTTGCGCAACGCAGCCGGTCGACAGCAGCGCACAGATCAGACTGATCGTCGTCCAGGTTCCTCTTGCATCCGAATGGTTCCACATTATTTCACCCACTACGATAAAGGAATTCCCTGTTCTTGCTTCATGGACAACGGAGCCGTACCCGTCACAACAACGAGCATAACGCTTACTTCCCGGTCTTTAGCGCAAGATGTCCGCGCCGATTCTGCTGATAACATGCCTCCGTATGTTCATTGCAGGAGGGCTGCTCTTTCCCATACGACACCACGGACAAGCGATTGGCGCCGACACCGAGCTCGACCAGATAATTCCGCGCCGCTTTCGCCCGTTTTTCCCCGAGGACGAGATTGTAGGCAGAGGTCCCGCGCTCGTCACAATGCCCTTCGACCTTGATCTGCGAACTTGAGTTGGATTTCATCCATTCGGCGTCGCGGCTCAGCGCTTGGCGCCCATCCTCGGAAATGGTCCAGCTATCGTAACCAAAAAATACATCTCGCAAGCCTGCTGCGGCCGAAGCTGCCTGCTCGGCACGGATCTCATCCATTTGCCGCCCGTCGCTGCCGGAAGGATCGACTTTTGCCAACAATGTGCCGCCACCGATTCGCTCTTCCGAAGGATTTTTGTTGATCCCATGAAGTCCGCCGCCACCGGACTGAAGACTCGTGTCCGGGAAACTGCCCACCCCAGACTTAGAGCTATCTGAGCTTCCTACGCTCCCCCCCCCTTTCGCCATGCCTTGAGTGGACTGAGAGTCGCCGCCCGATTGCACAGCCTTCTTGGAACAACCAGACATACTCATCAAGGCCAGGCTCGCCACGAGCGTCACGCCGCAGGCACACAATGTCTTTGTCATAAATCCTTCTCCTCTTTCTAAATAAGTCATCTCAATCGTTGACCTGCGTTTACTCAATTGCTGAAATTGTACGGTCTCTCTTACGATGCCGGGGACCAGGAAGGCGCACTATTGTGCGTCCCTTCAAAGGTCAGCCGCTCGATATCCTTCCCATCGGCATTGATCATATAAATGTGGCTCTTGCCATCGGCCGTCGAACTGAACACCAGATGCCGGCCATCCGGAGACCAGGAGGGTGAATCGTCGACGCCCGGTCCTGTCGTCAATTGCATCCGCTTCTGTCCGTCGGGCGAAATGAGGCAGAGCTTATACTCTCGACGAGCCCGGCAGACATAGGCAATCCAGTTGCCGCGCGGCGACCAGACCGGCGCCGCATTATAGTCGCCTTCAAACGTCAGACGACGCACGTTCGAGCCATCTGACCCCATCAGGAACAACTGCGGCCCGCCACCTCGATCCGACACAAACACCAGCTCTCTTCCGTTCGGAGACCAGGAGGGAGACAAGTCACCGGACGGATTTGAGGTCAGGCGTTGGATCGCTTTCGTCCTGGTATCCAACCGATAGAGATCGGAATTGCCCTCGTGGCTGGAGGCAAACGCCAGGAAGTTTCCATCAGGAGACAACGCCGGAGTGATATTCAGCCCCCCCAGGGAAATCACGGTCCATCGTTTACCCGTCGCCAACTCGATCATATCGATGTCCTGCGTATTCCGATTGCGATAGGCTGTAAAAACGAGAAAACGACGATCAGGAGACCATCGCGGCATGAGATTCAGAAATCCGTCGGCCGTCAACTGGCGCGTATCATAACCATCATAATCCATCACGAACAACTCTCGGGCAGACCCATGTTCAGCCACATAGGCAATCTTCGTCCGCGCGATACCCGGCTCGCCCGTGTAACGAAACACGAGTTCGTCGGCAAAGCGATGCGCCATCAGCCGCACCACCGAAGGGGATCCTGCATACCGCTTTCCCCCCACGACTTCATCGCTGCCGCTGTCATAGACGAAGCCTTCCATGTTCACGTCGGCGTCTTTGTCCGCCTCCTTCAGGCTCGCTTTTCCCCAGACCAACACCGAGACACCCTTTTCAGCTGCCTGCTTAAATACGGCCTTAGAACCGGCTTCCGTCCCGTTGCCGATAGCAGATGTCTTAATTCCAAGACTGGGCAGATCCAACAAATCAAAGACCAGGGAGCGTTTCACATCTTTCTTGAGGACTTCTTCGATCCGTCCCCCCAACCAATCGGGGCCTCCGGCATTTTGTATCCCTGCAACAGCCAACGATATTTTCTGAAAGTCAGGGCGCGTGGCTTCGAGGAAGACATCTGCCGCGCCGGATTCCAGAATACAGATTGCACCGGCAATCAGCAGAAGCCCGCCGACCAACGTACTGATC
>JBDSKU010000161.1:0-4396 GCA_039916745.1 Nitrospiraceae bacterium | reverse complement strand
GTCGAAACCGTCGACGCTCGTCCTGCACCTGGGCCGCCGTGGGATGATAGACGCGCACGAGGGGGGACTGCGCCCAGCCCTCCGGCGCGAGCGCTTCGACGATTGCTTGGTCGTGCAATCCGTGAGGAAACAGTTCTCGGAAGAGCTGCCAGCATGCTTCGTCAGTCACTGCGTCTTGTTCCGGCATCACAGGATCTCCATGAGCGCGCGGATTTGCTAGCGGAGCACGCCCTGTTTGATCTTCTCGATGAGCTGTTTGACGCGTTTCTCGCCAGTCGGGTTTGTTAGGAGACTGAAGGGAGTGCGCCGACCGAGCGCTGGATGGGGACGATAGAACCAGGCGTTGGCTTTCTCCGCAGACCCGAATGTCTCCGAGGCTAATTTTCCTATCCCGGAGAAATCCACCTGATCCATCTGTGCGATTCGGCGTTCACTGGCCTCCATGAATGCACGAGTGCGATCCTTCTTCGCATGGCTCTTCTTGACTCGCGCCAGCATGGCGGGAAGATCCTTTGGCGCCTTTTGTCTTAGCAACGCGAGGAAGGCCGCTTCTACTTGGCGAGGACCGGCCAGATACTGGGTAGGGCCTTGCGGATCTCGCTCTCGAGAGAGCCTTTTCCAGCCAACTTGATCTTCTGTTCAAGCGCGCGCTGCTGCATGGGGGTGATTGAAACCAAGAGTTTCGGCATCTTGGAAGCTCCCTTCACTCCAGATGGCGATGCCATCACGTCAAGCAAGCCGATGAAGCGTTGGCATCGGCGGGATCGAGCTCCATCATTACTAAAACGGTGGGATTTTCACGCACACCGAGACTTGCCAAATCCTCGCCTTCCAAGTGCAGCGCCGTGGCTACTTGAAGGTTCCGCACGGTTTCATCGAGCATTTGGCCCTGAGTCACCAGTGCGATTTCCATGCATTCCGCCACGTATCCCGTGTGCTCACCGGGACGGATGATGGCTTTGATGGTCTGTTGTAAGTGAGCCATGGTCCTTCCGCAGTCCGTGCTACTGATCCCACATCAGCTGGTTCTTTTTTTCCTTTTCGAGGAGCGCATAGTTTGTTTCTTTGGTTGTGCACGAGCCTTGGATTGATGACCTCTAAGGTTGGCTGACAGGCCTGTGGTCAGGAAAAAGAACTCCTCAACAATCGCTTGCCGGGTGCGACGGGGCAAGGTGGGAGCGATAACGCACAGGAAATGCTCAACTGCCCGCTCGTCACTCGGATCGATCCCCCCGTATTGTTGAACCAGTTGATCGATGGCTTGCATGGGCCCCATGGTCATCGATACCGCCTCACAACCGGTGAAAGATTGAAGGATGCTGGCCCTTTCGATACACATGAGCATTGGTGCCTCACCAGAAATTCTTGCAGCGTGGGCATAGGGGATTCTAGCTCCAGATGCAGCTTTGTTTAAAGAGGTATTGGAAATTTGGGGGGATTTCCGGATACAAATTCAATACATATGTTTTTTGAACTGTCTGGGAAGTAGGGCGATAGGATACAATTCGAGCGCACTAATTCAGAAAATGGTCTATAGTAAAATCAAGAAGTTGTGAAGTGCTGAGGATACAAATTTAGTACACGTTCTCACCCCTGACCGCAGTATGTGCTCGCTGTCAGGGGCAGGTTCTTCCGTACCCCGTTCCGTCAGCTGGCTGGTCCCACCCTTGCATTTTCATTTCTCTCAGTTAGTAAAACCGGTGCAACAGCTGGAATATTGGGGCGTTTGTCCCCAAAGGCAGGGGTGCGCCTGTCGTATTTCGCGACAGGAGGCTTGACCCTCTCGGGAGCAAAGGGCTAGCGTCTGATTTCCTGTCAGCAGAGAAGGAGTGCAGCATGACGGAAGAGTGGGGTGCGATTCTCGTCGTCGATGACGATGCGGAAATGCGAGAGCTTGTCCATGATGTCCTCAAGGACCGCGGACATCAGATCACGATGGCGGGGAGCGGACATGACGCTCTCAAGCTGTTGGAGGAGAAAGACCACGCGGTCGTGCTGACGGATTTGCGGATGAAAGGGATGTTGGGGACGGAGTTGTTAACGGAGATCAGGCGCCTCTATCCGGACATCGGGGTCATTCTCATGACCGCGTTTGGGTCGGTGGACACCGCGGTGGAGGCCATGAAGCGGGGCGCCAGCGACTACTTGACCAAGCCGGTGAAAAACGAGGAGTTGGTTCGTGTGGTCGAGCGCGCGATCCGCGAAGCCGCGTTACGACGGGAAGTGAATCGGCTCCGGCGAGAAGTGCACAAGGAATATAGCTTCCATCAGATTATCGGCAAGAGCAAGCCGATGCAGGACGTGTTTGACCTGATTCGGCGCGTGGCCGACAGTCCCACGAATGTGTTGATCACCGGCGAGAGTGGGACCGGCAAAGAATTGGTGGCCAAGGCCATCCACTATAATAGTGACCGCAAGGATGCGCCGTTCATTCCTGTCAACTGCGCCGCCATCCCGGAACAGCTGCTCGAAAGCGAGCTGTTCGGCCATATGCGTGGCTCATTCACGGATGCCAAGGTGGATAAGCGGGGCCTTTTTGAAGAGGCGCAAAAGGGGACGCTGTTCCTCGACGAGATCAGCGAACTCCCATTGATGCTGCAAGCCAAGATTTTGCGCGCGATCCAGGAGAAAGAAATTCGTCGTGTGGGAGCGAACAAGCCGATAGCCGTCGATGTCCGCATCATTGCGGCAACGAATCTCAACCTGACGGAGGAGGTCAAGTCGAAACATTTCCGGGAGGATTTGTATTATCGGCTGAATGTGATCGAATTACGCCTTCCCCCCTTGCGTGAGCGTCGCGAAGATATTCCGTTGCTCGTGGATACGTTCATGAAGAAATATGCCGCCTCTCGCGGGAAGCAGATACAGGGTGTGAGCGAGTCTGCGTTGGCCATGCTGGTGGATTATGCCTGGCCGGGTAATGTGCGTGAATTGGAAAATGTGATCGAACGGGCCGTCACGCTCAGCCGGAACGAGCAGATTGTTCCGGACGACCTCCCGATGACACTTCAGGGCGCCCGTGGCGACCGGCGCCTTCTCGATGATGCGGCTGAGCAGACCCTCCCGCTGGATCAAGTGGAGAAAGAATACATTCTCAAGATCCTCGAGAAGACCGGCGGCAATAAGTACCAGGCCGCGCAAGTACTCGGGATCGATCGCAAGACGCTCTATCGGAAGTTGGGCGAGATCGAAGGGAAGATGCCAGCGTGAGTTCAGAGTCGTTCGATAGCGAGCAGCAGTTTCGCCTCATTGTGGAGGCCGCTCCCAATGGCATGCTGCTCATCGATGAGCGTGGAACGATGGTGATGGTGAATGCCTCCGCACTCTACCAATTCGGCTACGAGAGGGACGAGTTGCTCGGTCAATCGGTCGAGATGCTCATTCCAGGACCGTTTCGATCCGATCACCGGCAGCACCGTGCCGGGTTCATGCAGGCTCCTCAGGCACGATCGATGGGGGGCAGGCGTGAGTTGTTTGCCTTGCGGAAGGACGGGAGTGAGTTTGCTGTTGAAATCGGACTCACGCCTATTCAGACGGCCAAGGGGATGGGGGTGGTGGCGTCGGTCGTGGATATTTCAGAGCGCAAACGTCTGGAGGTGCAACTTCGACGGGCTGAGCGGTTGGCGGAGTTGGGCACATTGGCTTCCGGTATGGCGCATGAAATCGGTACGCCGATGAACGTGATCCTCGGGCGTGCGGAATACCTGCTCCAACGCGCCGCCGATGACGGGATGAAGAAGGGCCTGACCACCATCATTACGCAGGTCGAGCGCATCACCAAGGTGATGAACCAACTCCTGGCCTTTGCCAGACGGAGGACGCCGGAGCGGCGGGCCGTCGATCTTGCGAAGATCGTGGACGATAGCCTGGAAATGTTCCAGGAACGGATCGCCCACAGTCACATCGCGGTCGACACGACGATTGAGTCGTCATTGCCTTTTGTCCATGCCGATCAGGACCAGCTCATCCAAGTACTCATCAATCTCGTGGTGAACAGCCTCTATGCCATGCCGGAGGGAGGGCGTCTCAGGCTGGGGCTCGCGCGTGAAGGTGACTATGTGCGCCTTGAGGTTGCCGATACCGGACATGGCATGCCGGAGGAGATCTACGCAAAAATCTTCGATCCTTTTTTTACCACCAAAGATTTTGGGAAGGGGACCGGCCTGGGTCTCACGGTGGTGAAAGGCATCATCGAGGAACATGGCGGGACTATTACCCTGGAGAGTGCGGTCGAGAAGGGGACGACGTTTATAATCCGACTCCCCATTGGCCCGGACCAGACTGCTGGTACGTCTCCATCAATAGACCCCTAACTCCTTTAGGAAGTTGATTGTCGATGAGCCCTCTCTGTCGCGATCTGCGACAGGAGTGGGATGACGCCTGCCCCAATTCTCGC
>JBDSKU010000160.1:0-8926 GCA_039916745.1 Nitrospiraceae bacterium | reverse complement strand
CGGCCCCCTAGTGATTTACTCTGCGTGGACTAGGGGTCTTTCTAGTGTCCCTCAGCAGGAGCGTGCTGTATAAGGTGGACAGTATTATTCGGCATTGGTGTGGGAGAACCCTATGATGCTTCAGACAGACGCACTTGAATCGGCCATCCGCCTGGTACTTGTCAAGGTTGGTACCTGCACGCTTGAAGAACTCAATGAGAGAGTGCCCTATTATTCATGGAACCAGGTGTTTGCCGCGGTGGACCGGCTCAATCGAGCCGGCATTGTCACCCTCCAGCGCCCGGACTCGTCAGACTACCGCCTTTCGCTTGCACCACGTCGATTCGCTCAGGCACGCCACGTGACTCCGGCGAGGTCCGCTCGTGCCGCCCGTTAACCCTGCGTATTCCTCGGGAGTCAGAGATGAGGGCGTTCAGACTCTCCAGCAGATTCTTCCGCTCCCCCGTCCAACGCCGAAGTCCTAGGGCGGAATCCGAGTGGAACCAGGGATCTCCCGGTTCCTCAAGGGCCTGTATTTACTTATAACGATGCATCCTTGAGCTCTGCACATCACTGCATTGCCGTCCCACTCCGACTGATGGAAAAAAAGAGGTAGCCTATGCCCAATCACGTGTCGGTCGCTCGAACCACTCCTCCCGCTCCGCCCGCTCCGCCCGCGTTGAGGAGCGCAACGCTCATCGCACCTAGACTGCTCCCTGTCTGTTGTGCCTGTGGACTCATTCGAGACGAGACCAGATCGTCCCTTCATTCCGAGCGCTGGGTATCGCCACGGACTTATCGACAGACCCATGGCGTACACTCAACCCAGCTCGCACTGACGCATACCTACTGCCCTGAATGTTTCACGAAGGCTCAGGAGACGATGCAGCAATACTTCCGTGAGGTTCGGAGCGCAGCCATGAGTCGGCAGGCCGACTCTCCGAACGTCGACGCGGCCCGTCAGGCAGCAGACCTGGCGCCGCATACCCAGTCGCCGGCATACCGATGACGCCCTGGCGTTGTATCAACTGCGGAGACTGCGTGGATCGCTCCATCCTGGCCAATTGATGGAAGAGCCCCGCGTCTGCTGTCCTACGCGCTCGACTACCGACGGGACCGACCGGTGCCGTTGGTTTCCCACAGCCGTCGAGCGAGAGGAAAAGCCGCGATTGCAGCAGCAATGTTCATGAATCATGCAAGCAACATCCCTCTACTCAGTATGAGCGGAGGAACAGCACACGATCCCATACTTTGTATCTTGCATTGCGAATGCCGGATAATTACGATTATGCCGAATCTGCTCGCAATACCTACTTGCCAGCCTGGAGGTACACCGTGAGCCGCAACAAGTCAGAACGAACCGCCTCACCCATCTCAATGAGCCCATCTTGCGCCTGCGCACATAGTCGCCTGATCTCTGACAGTGTGACGGAGGAGGAACACAGGGCTGGGAAAGTACGCTGCGTTGAATGTGGCGGCATCGTGCCAGACCCGCACCTCCAACGGAAAACCGAGAGCACATAGCCCTCCTCTCATCACTGTTGCGACCATCGGATCCCTCTTCTCAAGAAATGGCATTCCTCCTTCAATTGAGGTATTTGGCAACAGCTCCCCGACTTGTCACTGGCCCGAAACTCCTCATCTGACCGGATCATGAAATCCGTTCCTTCTGCTCGACACCTGTAAACTCCTGTACTACCACACGTCTTCCGCGACCATCCGCACGCCATCCTGTGGCACCGACGATGCAAGACTGTTCCTGCAAGAGTTTATGCTGTTCCTCTATGGGCAACCCATCGCACCACCGGCGCTCGTGGAAAATGACGAGATCGGTAGGAGGCAGACGCGTGAGGTTCCATAATCGCGAAGAAGCAGGCAGGATGCTGGCCGAGAAACTGAGTGACTACCGCAACGATCCGACGGCGTTGATCCTGACCCTCCCCCGCGGCGGTGTGGCAGTAGGTTATCAGCTCAGCCTGGCACTCCACCTTCCGCTGGATGTGTTCATCACCCGCAAAATCGGTGCGCCGGGCAATCCTGAATATGCGATTGGCGCCGTGACCGAGACGGGATCGCATTATCTGAATCAAGAGGCCATCAGCTCCTGTGGCCTCTCCCGGCACGAGCTGGAGCGATTGATCCATGTCCAGGAGCAGGAGATCGCCAGGCGTAAGGACCTGTACCGGCAGGGACGGCCGCTTCCGCGACTCACCGGGCGCACGGTGCTCTTGGTTGACGACGGCATCGCCACAGGCTCGACGTTCATGGCTTCGGCGCTCGCGATTCGACATCTGCAGCCGCGCCGCCTGGTGGGCGTGATTCCGGTCGGTCCCCCGTCGACGATCCGTGAGGTTCGCTCACATGTGGACGAGCTGGTGGTGCTCATGACACCGGACCCGTTCGAAGCCGTGGGGAATTTCTTCGTAGACTTCACGCAAGTCGAAGATCGCGACGTCGTGGAATACCTCAATTTGGCCGAGGAGGCGATGCTCGCACGCATGCCCTCGTCGCCAGCTTCGTAACTCGTCTTATTCATCAAGGAAGAGAGTCGTCACCATCATTGTCCTACGCGTCGATAGGAAAGGACCGCTCTATGCGCATCGCCATCGGAATCGACTGGTCGGACCAGTCATTTTCGGCCGTTCAACAAACCCTCCTCTTATTTCGTCCAACAACAATCACCCTGGTGCATGGAGTGAACTTAGGCGTCTACGAATATCCTGCTGTCGCCGGCGCCGCCGCGCTACAGGGATACGAGGAGTTTCGGCAGGCGATGCTGGATGCCGGCCAGGAATTGCTCCAACGAACCGCCGCCTTAATCCCATCCAACGGGATCGCCGTCGCGCAGGTCCGCGAAATCGGATCGCCGGCCCGTATCGTGCTCGATCAGGCGGAAAAGGCCGACGCCGAGCTGGTGGTGACGGGCGCTCGCGGGCGCGGAAGACTGGCTGAATTGGTGCTCGGCAGCGTCTCCCATCGGGTCTTGGCCCACGGAACGAGAACGACGCTGATCGTGAAGGGCCTTCCGAAGAGAATCCGCCGTGCCCTAATCGCCCTCGAAGGCCGCCAGGACGCACTGATGATTCGCGACTGGTTGACCGCACATCCATTCCGCGATCCGATGGAACTCTCGATCCTCACCGTCGTCCCTTCATTGCAACTCGCCGACCCCTCCCACATGGCACGCTTCGAAAGCTGGGCGGATATCGCGAATCACTCAGCAGAAGATCTGGTCAAGACGACGGCCGCCGCGCTGATGGGGCCCTCCTCCACTGTGTCCGTCCAGGTGTTGAGCGGCGACCCGGCTCAGACGGTCGCCGCGCGTGCGTCCGAATTCGACCTCCTCATTGTGGGGTCGCACAGCCGCCGAGGGGTCGAACGTTTCCTGCTCGGCAGCGTGTCGCACAGCCTCGTCCATCGGGCAGCATGTCCGGTGCTCGTAATCCGCTAAGCGCGAGACAGGCGGGAAAAGTGCGCGCCGAAGTTCGAGGTTCCACCCGTCTCGCCTTTCCAGCCCGTCCCGCTAGTCCCGCACCGCCATCCTTCTGCCGGTGCGGAAAGAGGCGACAGTGTCTCGCCACCGCTCTGCCCCGTAATGCCCCAGTGCTATCCAGCCGAGATCTATCGGCATAGACGAGACTGCCGTACCAATGCGTGGTTGCCATCATCGCTTCAGCAACCGCCACCTGGCATTACTGATGCATTTAGTACGGATAGGCCATGCATCGAAAATAGAGGCCCCCATGACAATGCCTTCAGCGAACACTACCACCATTCTGAATGTCATTGCCCACTCACCCGGCTGCAGCCTGGAAGACATCGTCTTCCACTGTCGAGGGCTGACATGGAATCAAGTCTTTCTCGAAGTCGATCGGTTGAGTCGGGACGGGCAGGTCTGCCTGACACAGCAACAACGAGGCTATTACATCGTGACGCAACCAACCGCACGGAAGGGTCTGTTATGACATTTCGCGATCGGGCTCATGCGGGCGTCTTGTTAGCCAAGGAGCTGGCTGCCCACCGGGGCGATCCGAACGCCGTGATTCTCGCCCTTCCACGTGGCGGGGTCGTCGTCGGCTACGAACTGAGCGTGGCCTTGCACCTGCCGCTGGAGGTCTTTCTGACGCGCAAGCTCCGCACCGTCAATAACCCAGACTGTGCGGTCGGAGCTGTCAGCGAAACGGGTGCCCTGTATCTGAACCAGGAGGCAGTCGGCGCCTGTCGGCTCTCCGGCGAAGACATCGAGGAACTGATCCTGGGAGAAGAAGGGGAACTTCGGCGGCAGCGGGCGCTCTATCGCCAAGGACGACCGCTTCCCGCTCTGGCCAACCGTACGGTCATCCTTGTCGACGACGGCATTGCGACAGGGGCGACGCTCTTCGCTACGATCACGTCCATGGCTGCCCTCTCTCCCCGTCAGGTGATTGTCGCCATGCCTGTCGCGCCGAGCGACAGAGGCGTGCATATACATCCGCTGGTCGACCAATGCGTGATTCTCACAACACCGGAGCCGTTCTCCACTGTCGGAGCCCTCTACACAGATTTCGAGCCGGTGACTGAGGCCCAAGTTTTGGCCCTGTTGGAAGCGGCGCATCGCGAGCGCGCCAGATCGCCATCGTTCTCTCGGACGTAACGCGAGCGAACCAGGGAGACATCGCAGATGATGAACATTGTCATTGGCATTGATTGGTCGGACGAAGCCTTTGCGGCAGTAGCGCAGGTCGCCTTGCTCTACCGCCCGGACGAAGTCGTCCTCGTTCATGGCGTCGACCTAGGCATGTTTCACTATCCCATCGTAGCCGAAGCCGCCAACCTGCAAGGATACGACGAATTCCGTCATGCCTTGATGGAGGCCGGCCGCCAGGCCGTTGAACGCTGCCGCATCCTGCTACCGGTCGAGACTCCCTCCATCAAAACCTTGTGCGAAGTCCAGCATCCGGCCGCCTTCATTCTCGACAGCGCGGCGGCTGCAAAGGCCGACCTCATCGCCGTGGGCACACACGACCACAGCCGAGTAACGGAATTGTTCTCCGGCAGTATTTCGCACCATATCCTGCTCCATGCCACGCTGCCGACCTTGATCGTGAAAGGAAAAGCTCGACCCGTCGCTCGTGTCCTCATGGCAGTGGAAGGCCGAGAAGATGCGCTCCGGCTACAAACCTGGTTGACAGCACATCCCTTTAAGAATCCCGTGGCCCTCACGATTCTGTCGGTCGTTCCCTCGCTCGCCATGATCGAGCCCAATTTGATGGTGGTATTTCAACGCTGGTCTGAAGAACACAAACGGCAGGCGAAACAGGTCGTGGACGACACAGCCAAGGCATTGGCCAGCCCACAGTTCAACGTCACCACGGACGTCCGCATGGGCGATCTCGTCACGACCATATGTGAAGCGGGGAAGAACCACGACCTCATCGTGGTCGGCTCACATGGATGGAAGGGGCTCGATCGATTTTTGATGGGCAGCGTCTCGCATGGGATCGTGCATCGAGCCAACTGCTCCGTACTCGTGGTGCGCTGACCGCCAATCGGCCGTCCTCAACGATCCATGGATGAAAGGATGCCGCTCATGGGGTCTCCCACAGGCTGTGCGTGGGAATCCTCAAGCAGGCCAAGTGGTCTATGAAAAGAATTGCCTGCGCTGCCAGGCGACAAGTTGGAGGGGAACGGACCGAAGGGACAGTGTCTGCTTGTACGTCCTGCCAATCTCCAGTCCCTGACTTCGCACTCGAAGACCGATTGGGAGCTCCTGATCACGATCTCGCACGGAGCCGCCTTCACTCTCATGCACGGGTTCAGGGGAAAGCTCACCGACCAGCAAGTGATGGATGTGCTGTCCTATGTGCGGATGATGGCGCCGTTCGACCCGCTCAGTTGACGGACTGCAGAGCAGCGGGGTCATGATCGAAACAAATTTTTCGATGCACAATCATCTCATGCAAGGCCTCCTTGCTTGAGAGCGCGCTTCAAGATTGAGCGGAATAGTCATCAATGTGCCTCAGCGGCTTACCCCCTAGTCTTTCTCGACGCCTATACCTTAGTGCTTAACGCTCCACAGCCGGTTCTGTAGCGCGCTTCCGAAATATTGTTCATATCCTGAAACATTACTTCGCGCTCGTCCGCGCTGGTCGCCCTGTCGATCGCCGGATAGAGAGCCTGTTCTTCCGTCATGTTGTGCCGCTCAAGCAAATCCACGAACGCCTCTTCCTCATGATCGCTCTCCGGATTCTGCGCTTGCATCTTGCGTTCGATTGCGTCCAAACTTTCCCCGATCTCGCGATGTTCCTGTCGCATGACGAAGGTGGGGCCACCTTCAGTCATGCCGGTTTTTTTCTCCCACAACGGAAACAATACGTCTTCCTCCCACACCATATGCCGCTGGAGTCCGATCTTAAAATCTTCGAATGCGCGCGTAGCTTTGGAGAAATCCGTGCGTTTCAGCGCATGAAACGACTTGAACAGTTCATCCAGCCGGTCATGATCTTCATCGAACATGGTGCTGATCGTGCGTTCAGGCATGAGGCGCTCCTTCCCTATGAGGTTCGCAGTGTGTATTTCAGATGACAGGCCACGCAGGCTTTCAACGTGTTGTAGAGCTGCCTGTTTGCCTCTAGAGAATGATAATGGCAGGGCAACATTCTCGACATGCTCAATTGCTCTCAATTCAATCAATCGGCTATTGCCCCATTGCCATTTCCTATTTTACCTAGCGGTCTCCTCGTCCTACCTCCGCCGTCCGACAGCGGACCGCTCGCTCACTTATTTCCTCAGCGCCGCCTGCTTCTCCCCCGCCTGTGCGCAAGTCATACACATGGCCGCCGCAGGGACGGCCTCCAGCCTGGACTGGGGGATGTCCTTTCCGCATTGTTCGCATCGGCCATACTGTCCGGCCTCCAGCTTGACGAGCGCCCGGTCGATCTCCTCGATCTCAGCCTTCGCTCGTCCATCCAGACGATCGAGTAGGCGCACCATGCTCTCTTCCTGCCCCCGCTCCTCCACTTCGCTCTCGACATCGGTCTCAAGCCAGAGCAGTTCGTCTTCCGTTTGTGCAACCTGACGAAACAAGTTGCGCCGTTGAATCAACAGCTTCTTCCGAATATCGCCCACTGGTCGCATTACAATACCCTCCCTCACGACAGCCTCATCAGCTACAGCATTTATCCATTTTTTCCTTCACGGTTTCTCGTCCGGCCTTGAGCACCCCCTCGACATCCGCCGCTTTCTCTGCGATGAAATGCTTCCCACGCTCGATGGTCTCATCAAGGGCGGCTCGCGCCTCCTTTGCCTTCTCCAGAACTTCTTCCTCGGCCCTCCTGGCATATCGCTTCAAATCCCGTCGCGTATCTTCCCCCGGCTGCGGGGCAAGAAGCAGACCGGCCACGACTCCAGCCACCGCTCCCCCAATGAATGCCAGTGCAACGGCCTGTGCCGAACCCTTTGTCTCTTGATTGTCCATATGATTCCTCCTTGGATAGATGGGGGCTCTCATTGAATGAAAAGCGAACGACATGCCAGAAAAACAGAAACAGTGAATCACTGATTACTGTGGTTTGGCGGGAGCTTAAGAAATCGTGAGAAAAATGGAGCGATGCCTCTGGGGCATTCCAGGTCTGATAGGAAAAAGCCGTTGTCGCGAAAGGCAACAGCCCTGCTGTGCGTGGAAGGATCGAAGAATCTCTACAAGATCAATGGGGAGGCCAGGGCATCGAACTCGACGCTGGCACATAACAGCACAATGGAGAAATGGACCATGATCGGATGAATCGGATGCATCACGTCTTTTTCTTTTCTGTCACAAATCCAATTCCACCATCTTGCGGTGGAATCGGGTAATCACATTGGGATCCGGTGTCAGGCGGATCGGGGCTTCATCCTTCCCTTTGTATGGCAGTAAATTCAGCATGTGCCGGAGGCTTTCCAATCGCGCCGCCTGCTTGTCGTTGGCTTTGACGATGATCCAGGGACTGAACGTCGCATGGGTCTTGCTGAACATTTCTTCTTTGTAGCGGGTATAGGAGTCCCACAGCTCCTGCGCCTTTTCATCGACCGGGCTCAGCTTCCAGTGCTTGAGCGGATTCTGTCGGCGCGCCTCGAATCGCTTCGCCTGCTCGTCTTTAGAGATAGAGAACCAGAACTTGATGATGGTCACACCATCTTCATAAAGCATATGTTCGAATTCAGGAACCTGCTGCAGAAACCGTTGATGTTCCTTCTTGCTACAGAATCCCATCACCGGTTCGACCACCGCGCGGTTGTACCAACTGCGGTCGAAGAACACGATCTCGCCCTTGTTGGGCAACTGGCGAATATAGCGCTGAAAATACCATTGGCCCCGTTCTTCATCCGACGGTTTGGGCAACGCGACCACCCGCATGGCGCGAGGATTCAGATGTTCGGTAAACCGGCGGATGGTGCCGCCCTTCCCCGCCGCATCGCGACCTTCGACCAAAATGGCGATCCGCTCGCCGTTGCTCTGGACCCACCGTTGCAGCCTAACCAATTCAACTTGTAATTGTCGCAACTCCTGCTCGTACAGCAATGTCTTACGGACGTCCTCGATATCAACAGCTTTGTTCTCGAGCAGTTGAAGAAGGCCTTTTCTCGTATTGACCCGCCGAAGATCATCGTCGGTCAAGGCATGGCCCGATTCGCCGATGCGCCCGAGCCCCTCTCCCCCCGATCCGATGCGCGGCGGTCGGTAGCCGTCCCCCTCTCTCGGCACCCTCGTGGGAATGGTCTCTAACCCATTGACATCGAAACGCCCGTCTTTCTCGACGGACTCGTCGATGTCCGCCTCATCTTCTCGATGCTTGCGGCTTTTTGATTTTCCGGTCGATTCGCCATCGGCTGACATACGGGGGATTCCTTTCTTCGCTGCGGATTCAGAACGCCACGTTGCGGTCACGCTCGGCCACGGCCTTGATATAGTCTGCCATGCCTTTGATCG
>JBDSKU010000159.1:0-11044 GCA_039916745.1 Nitrospiraceae bacterium | reverse complement strand
TGGCCATGCCCTTGTCCGCGCTCACCTTCGTCAAGGCCGCGGTCAACGTCGTCTTGCCGTGGTCCACATGCCCGATCGTCCCGATATTCACGTGCGGCTTCCGCCGCTCATATTTCGCCTTCGCCATGCCTAAACTCCCTTTCTAAAAATCCCCCAAAGCACTACCCCGTCGCGCTAACTGAATAATGAGCGCGCTGATCGAGCAAGCCCTACCTGGAGCCCACGACGCGGATCGAACGCGTGACCTCGTCCTTACCAAGGACGTGCTCTACCAACTGAGCTACGTGGGCCATCACTTCACGCCTGTTCCCGTCGCGTCCATCGTATTCGCTCCGGGTCGAGCAAGCTCGGTTTGGAGCGGGCGATGGGATTTGAACCCACGACAGCCAGCTTGGAAGGCTGGAACTCTACCACTGAGCTACGCCCGCCCGTCTTCTCCCACACTCTCAAACTCTGCCGCACACTTCAGAACCGCCCACAAATCAAGCCCCAAACCCCTACGTCCCACAAGCCAGATGATGGTGGGCAGGCAAGGATTCGAACCTTGGAAGCCGATGGCAACAGATTTACAGTCTGCCCCCTTTGGCCACTTGGGTACCTGCCCAAAACGCCCCGTACGATAAATCTACAGCCACAATTGTCAGCTTCTTTCTCATCGCATGATGAGAAAAGAAGAGTAAGCCGGTCCACGCACATCTCCCCCTGTCCTTACAAATAAGGACAATTGCGGTGAAATGCGGACACAGCCTTGTTCAGGAAACGCTCGATTCTATTGATGAGGTATGGCGAAGTCAAGACCCAAAATCAGAATTGTCTTGTTTTTCTCAGAGTACCCCTCAACAACTACCCCGCCGAATATCGCGTCCTTTCACTATTTAGGACATCACTAGCCTACCTTCCAGGACATACATCAGAGACAATTCATGGCATGACGGAGTGCGAGCGCTTGCCGTCACATTGTCCCTGTCGCTCGCCCCTCTCCTCCGATCGAGCCAATATACCAACCGCGCGAGCAAGGAGACCGGGGGAGAACCCCATAACATCCCTCATCAGCACCATCGCTTCCTCTGAAGACAAACGCGAGGCAGCCGCCAAATATCGCTTGTGAGTCACTACCCTCTCAGCAGAGTCTTCAGGCTCGTAATACCCACGGAGGACCCCTTCTCGATCGGCAATCCCGAGACGACGCACCCATTCATCCTGACTCTTCCCGGACTTTTGGATCGACTGTCCTGCGCCCTTCGTCAACTCCAACTGATTCCACACCATCCACCCGACAAACACCGCCCAAGTTTCGTTGAGGGCCTCCCACGATTCACGTTCGGTCAGAAACCGCTCCTCCGTTTCGCCCTTCCGCTGCACCACCGGCGTGATCAGGACCGCTCCATAGCGACAGCCCTGCTGCATTTTTGCAAACTTGAGCACCGGGTCCGGCAACGCCCCAGCCGCCGCCGTGGCCAGATAATCGACATAGGCGTGAAACAGTTCGTGGTAGAGCGTCTCGATTTCGGCATGCGTTAGCCGTCCAAGCGGGCGCAACGTGGCGCCGGCCCCATTAAAGGACAACGCACGATTGAGCACCATTCGATGCTCGCCGAGATGATACTCGGCGGCATAGGTGCGCAAATCGTCGAACTCAAACTGGATGAAGCTCGGCGGGACCGCCTTGAGGAACTTCGTCGGAAGCCCCAGCGCCTGCGCCTCACTGAGCAGCTGATGCCACATCCGGTCCGTCAACGATGGACGCTCCTCCGACAGTCCCGCACTCGGCAGGGAGAGGAGTCCACCTAACAGGAGGCCTATCAGGGCCACTCTACGCAACGTATGCACCATCGATATGATCCGCGTCGAGGAGGGGAGGGTTATCTCAGAAAGTATCGATCACATCTCATGATCCTCGCGGGCATACCAGTCAGGCCGCCCACCTTCTTCCATGAGGGTCAGCTGATCCAGCAACGCAGGCGATACAGGGTCCAGAAAACGAGACGGGTTCGAGAGCACCATGCCGCTGCCCCGATCGAACACATTGATCGGATACGTGAGGTACAGATACCGCTTGGCTCTCGTCACGGCAACATAGAACAGCCGCCGCTCCTCCTCCAGCTCCTCATCTTCACCGAACGCATAGACCGATGGAAACCGTCCATCCACAACCCACATGACGAATACACATTGCCACTCAAGCCCCTTGGCCGAATGGATGGTGGACAACACGAGTCGCTCGTCATCGCGATCGGCGGCCTCGCCGCCAGCGGCGCTCCCATCTGGGGGTTCCAGCGCCAGATCGGACAAGAAAGCTTCGAGCTCTTGATACCGCTCCGCGATCGTCTGTAAATGGTCCAGATCCCGCGCACGCTTGGGATAGTCGTCGTACTGCTCTTTGAAAATCGGCAGGTAATACCCATAGATCTGGCTCACCAGATGAGCGGGCCGTAGCTCTTCGTCTCCCGCAAGGCTTTCGAGAGTCAGCGCTAAACTCTTAAGCCCCTTCCCCGTTCGCCCCGGCACCTCAGAAAGGGTGCGATAGGGATTGTCAGACTTCACGAGCGCCGCCATGACATCCTGGGCTTTCTTCGGCCCGACACCTTCGATAAGCATGAGTACGCGATGCCAGCTGACGAGATCCAGAGGGTTTGCCACCACTCGTAAATGGGCCAACAGATCCTTGACATGTGCGGTCTCGATAAATTTAACCCCACCACGCTTGATAAATGGCAGTCCGTGACGCGACAGCTCAATTTCTAGATCGAAGGAATGGAAACTCGACCGAAACAGCACCGCCATTTCGCCGAGCGGAACCCCTTCCTCCCGCAGCTCCAAAATCTTCTGCGCGATGAAGCGCGATTGAGCATTCTCCCCTGCCGCTTCCACCAACGTCGGCAATGGCCCGTCCAACTTCCGCGTAAAGAGCCGCTTCGTATATTTCTCGGTTGCCACGTCGATAATGGCATTCGCCAAATTCAGGATCGGTTGGGTACTGCGGTAGTTCTCTTCGAGCTTATAGATCGTGGTGCCGGGAAAGAGCGATGGAAACTCCATGATGTTCTTGAACGTCGCACCACGGAACGCATAGATAGATTGCGAGTCGTCGCCGACGACCATGACGTTCTGATGCGTGGACGCGAGGTGCCGAATGACATCCGCCTGCAAGCGATTGGTATCCTGATACTCATCCACCAAAAGGTACCGATACAGCGATGAAATCGTCCGCCGGATCGCGTCATCTTCCATCAAGAGCCGCCGAAGCAGCACCAGTAAGTCGTCATAATCCACCAGCTGGCGCTGACGTTTCGACGACTGATAGCCCTGCTGCAACTGACCCAGCGCGTCCAGATGGTCCGCAAAATGATTAAACTCTTCGACCACGATCTCGTCGAGCGGGCGCAGGGTATTCTCGGATTTGCTGAACATCTCCGCAATCGTACCCTTCCGGGGAAATCGCTTGTCTTTTTCGTTCAAGCCGAGTTGCACACGAACCAGGGCGATCAAGTCTTCGGCATCACCCCGATCCAGGATCGTAAAGCCGGGCTCCAGTCCGATGGATCGACCATAGCGCCTGAGCAACATATTGGCCACGGAATGGAACGTGCCGCCACGCACTCGCTCGCTGCGCGCGCCAATCAGCTCGCCCGCCCGCTCGAGCATCTCCTGCGACGATTTTCGCGTAAAGGTGAGCAGCAGAATGTGAGACGGATCGATCCCCGAATCGATCAAGTAGGCAACGCGATAGACCAGCGTTCGCGTCTTGCCGCTGCCGGCGCCGGCAATGACCAAGGCTGGCCCTTCGCCTGCAGTCACCGCCGCAAGCTGTTGGGCATTCAATGCTGCGGCATAGTTAAGCGAGAGCACGGAGGCCAGCCCTTGGTCCGGCGGCCGTTTCAACACATACGGGGTATTGTCTCGATTCATGTAGCAGCTCGTGAGGTGGTCGCGCTCTATAGCATACTGGAGTGGCCCTTTCAAATCGACCCACCGGTCCCGGCCCATGCCTGATCGATCAAAAGACCCACCAGAGAGACGGCCCTTGGAGAGCGGGCAGTAACCTGTATATAATGGCCTCTCTTTTTCTGTGAGGTCATTGTGGGAACGTCCAAAAATCCTTATAGCGAACAACTCCGCGGGATCGCCGAATTAATACTCGCCGTCGCCGGCGAGTCCGTCACCGTCATGAAACGGAACGCCCCTGAGCGAGCCTTGAAATTGAAACGACACGATGAATGGGGCATCTACCTTGAATTCCTCAAAGTCATGTTCAACCTCACGGACCGGCTCTCCATTCTATACTTGCCGATCAAAGACCAGCCCCTGTTTATGGACAGTCTCGAAGACGCGGTGACGCTGCAATTGAAAAGTGTGCTTGAACCGGCATTCGGTTCTGGCGCCGACCAAACAGAAATCATGCTCACCGTCGGTGCGGCGGTGGCAGAGAGTCGGCAAACCTATGAGCGATACCGATTCCTGATCACCGAGGATACCCCCGAGAAAAACGAGATGCTGAAAGACTTTGGCGGACGAGTCGCCGATGCGATGGGCATCGCAGGAAACGAGCACGTATCCTCAGCGGCAACACTCTGCGCGAGCGCCGTCATTCCGGCCGTCAAAGCCGTCTTAGCCGGAGACGCGCCACCAGCCGCCGCCGTCAATACCGCCACTCCAGCGACCGCAACCGTATCCCCCCTGCCACCATCCCCTGTGACACCTGAACCTCAGGGGCCAACAGGAACCGAAATCAAATTAGTCAGCGTGATGTCAACCGTCGAGGGAGAAGAAGTCGAAACTCGCTGGGGACTGCACCCGCGATTCCGGCAAGATCTTCCTCCGGAGGACATGCAACAAGTCACCAGGCTGATGAATCGAGTGGCAAAAATCCTTGGCGAACGTTATGCCTCCGTGGCATTCTCCGACGAATGGACGTCCTGGCATAAAGCCGGTCACGCCTAATCGCTCTCGCCAGTTGAACGTGGCCGTTCCCACACGACGACGCCAACTCCCCGCCAGAAACTTGGAGGTGCAGTGGATACTTCGCAAACAGCAACCAGTGTACCGAGCATTCCATCCGGCCTCTCACGTCTCATGGAATTGGCACATAACTTATGGTGGAGTTGGACCCCGGAGGCTCGTCGACTGTTTGAGCACATCGATCCAACCCTCTGGGTACTGACCCACCACAACCCCGTAGAGTTACTGGAAAAGGTCAGGCCGGACCGACTCATGCACCTCACCCAAGATCCCTCATATATGCGGTTGTACTCTGCCGCCCTCAAGATATTTGACGAGTACCTTCAGAACAAACACAGTTGGTTTAAAACACAGCACGGCGATTTGAAAGCCCCCACCATTGCCTACTTCTCTGCGGAGTTTGGTCTACATAGGTCCATCCCCATTTACAGTGGTGGCCTGGGCATTCTTGCCGGGGACCATTGTAAGGAAGCCAGCGACCTGGGCGTACCCCTGGTGGGAATCGGATTCATGTATCCACAAGGATATTTTCGACAGCGGATCACGCCGGAAGGATGGCAAGAAGCGGCCTATGCTCCATTCAAACAAGCAGAGTCGCCGATTCATCCTGCCCTCACTCCATCGGGAGAACCCTGCAGGATTACGGTCGAGATCGGAAGCCGAGTCGTCACTGCAGCAGTCTGGAAAGTGCTCGCCGGACGGGTGCCCCTCTACCTCATTGATACAGACGTCCCCGAAAACAGCCCTGAGAATCGGGCTCTTTCAGCTCGACTGTATGGCGGCGATCAAGAGATGCGCCTCTGTCAGGAATATCTGTTAGGTATCGGCGGTGTCCGTATGCTTCGTGCCTTAGGCATTGCACCGACAGTCTGGCATGCCAACGAGGGGCACTCTGCCTTCCTCACACTCGAACGCATTCGCGAATTGATCCAGAAAGGATCGACGCACGCAGACGCCTGCGAAGCGGTCCGTCAGAGCACGGTCTTTACGACCCATACACCCGTGCCAGCCGGCCACGACGTGTTCCCCCATCACCTCATGGACCGATACTTTACCGGCTATTGGGAACAGCTGGGTCTCTCGCGGGAAGACTTCCTTCGATTGGGCGACACACCCGAATCTCAGGGACAAGGATTCAACATGACGGCACTCGCGATCCGGATGGCCGCGCATGTGAACGGGGTCAGCCGTGAGCACGGACGGGTCTCGCGTGAGATGTGGCACCATATGTGGCCGGGACTGGCAATCGAGCAGGTTCCAATCCGTAGCGTGACGAATGGCATCCACGCCCCGACCTGGATCGCGTCGGAACTCAACCAACTCTATGGCAAATATCTGGGTCCGGAATGGGCGGATAAATGCGACGACACAGCGATGTGGCAACGGGTTTTGGATATCCCCGACCAGGAACTCTGGGCCGTGCGACAAACCAGGAAACGCAAACTGATGGGCTTCATCCGGGAACGTGCCAGAAGCGGCTGGATGCAGGGCCACCTCCAGGCCTCGCAAGTCTTAACGCGAGGCACGCTGCTCGACCCCGAAGCGCTCACCATCGGCTTCGCCAGGCGTTTTGCCACCTATAAACGGGCAACCTTGTTGTTCCGTGACCTCGAACGGCTGAAACAGTTGCTCCATAACCAATGGCGTCCCGTCCAATTGATCTTTGCCGGCAAGGCCCATCCAGCTGATGAACCTGGTCGCTATTTCATCCATGAAGTGTTGAGATTTTGCGACGACCATAAATTGGGCGGACACGTGGCGTTCATCGAAAACTATGATATGCACATGGCGAAATTTCTCGTCCAAGGGGTCGACATTTGGCTCAACACCCCACGTTTCCCCTTGGAAGCGAGCGGAACGAGCGGGCAAAAAGCCGCACTCAATGGCGTGATCAATCTCAGCGTCCTTGATGGCTGGTGGAAAGAAGGCTACAACGGAGCCAATGGATGGGGCATTGAACCATTAATGGGAAACCCTGATATTCAGGCCCAGGACGAGCACGATGCCCAACAGCTCTATCGCATGCTGGAGCAAGAAGCCATCCCCCTCTACTATCAACGAGACCTTGACGGGATACCCCGCGGCTGGGTGCAGCTCATGAAGGAAAACCTTCGGACCAATGCTCCTAGATTCTGCACCAAACGAATGGTCAAGGAATACGTCGACAAGCTCTATGCTCCGGCTATGGTTCACACACCCTCGACATGGTAAACGACCTTCGACCTAGACCCATGCGTGCGTACCGCGCCGCCGCCACCATATGGCTGCAAATACTCCTGCTGCTCAGTCTTGGGACAAGCGTCATACGCCTATCCTTCGCCGAAGCAGGCACACCAAACGCCCCGATAAGAGCTGCCCTTGAACGCGAGGCCACGAACGCGTTCAACCATGCCGAGTACGACCAGGTGATGAAGCTCTGGCAATCAATCCCGCCAGAAGCCACCCCATCGAAATCGCTCATCCACCTCGCCTTCCACAGTGCCCTCAAGCTTGGACGACCGGAAGACGCCCTCACCCTCTACCACCGATTGGTCCCACCTGACGCGTCAGACGATCGAACCCTCTTGCGACCATTGGCCCTCAGCTTCGTAACCAGCCATGTCCGCGACTCGCAGGAATATGTCCGGATCGCAGCCTACACAGTCTTAGCCGAGCTCGGCCTCGCAGAGACACAAGCCGTGCTGGAAGACGGGCTCCTCGATACATCGGTCTTAGTACGAGCGCGCGCCGCTGAAGCGATCGGTAAGGCCGGCCTCGCAGGAAAATCAGGCCCTATACAACGGGCGATGAATGATGCCATGCCAGCCGTACGCATTGCCGCCATGAACGCGCTGAGTGAAGCCAAGGTCACGGCCATCATGCCCCAGCTCATCGCGATTGCCAGGGCGGACGACGGACCGGAAGCCGTATTCGCCTATGCCGCACTGTATCGGCTCGGCAAACACGATATGCTGACCGACATTACCGGCGCGGCAACGCTTCCGGACCCCGAGGTCCGCATGGCGGCCCTGGGAGTGCTGGGACAGCTGAAACGTCCAGCAAGTCTGTCGGTCCTGAGCCAGGGAGTCTACGATCCCGAGCCATCGGTCCGCGCATTCGCCGCCGGGGCATTGGGTGACTTTGGACAATCCGGTGGAGTCGCACCCTTAACCCATGCGCTGGGCGATGACAACGCGCGCGTACGCGCCATCGCGGCCACGAGCCTTGGACGATTGGGAATACGGGAGAACCGACCGTTGCTGCAGGCCCTCACGCGCGATGCCAACATGCAGGCACGAGCCAGTGCGGCAGAAGGGCTGCTTCGATTAGGCGACACATCGGCCATCTTGCTCGCGGCAGACTTGGCGAGACACCTGGATCCCTCTATACGCGCCGCCGCGGCCCACGCATTGGCCGCGACGTCCGATAAGCAAGCCGCCGTTATTTTACAAATGCTCTTGCAAGACCAGCAACCACAGCCGCGCCTCATGGCCGCGAAAGCCCTGGGAAAGAGCACCGCTCCGGTGATGCCGTTGCTCAAGAAAGGATTGCAGGACTCAGACGTCGCCATTCGACTGGCAGCCGCCGGGAGTCTCCTTCAACAGCTCCGACGCTCCGCGCCATCCCCCAAAGCTCATTAGTCGAAAGGATCTCGCCATGTGGAAATTCGTCGGAGCCCTCGTCCTGGCCGCCACATCATTCGGCCTCGGATTCTATTTCGGCCAACGCCCAGTCGGCACGTTACAACACACGATCTCAGACCTCCAACGTTCCATCACAGACATGTCGCGAAACATTTACGACACGACCAGAGGGATCGAGCGGGACCTCCGCAGGCGACAGGCGCTACTCGACAGTAAATCGAGAGTGGTGCAGGCGAAAGCAGAACTTTTCGAGAAAAACGTTGGAGAAGCCGCGAAGCAGTTAAGTGCGGCGGCCGAAACGTTGGAGAATTCGACCAAAGAGGCCAAGCAAGACGAATCGACGCTCGCCGTGCGAACACTCACCGGAACGATTCAAGAAGTCAGATTGGAGCTGTCGATGGGGAAACCGGTATCACTGAAGAAAATCGATGATATTCAACGAGAAGTCGACCGGCAACTGAATAAATAACCGCTACGCGTTGGTGGGCTGCTTCTTCCACTTCGCCAGGATTCGCTCCACCCGCATCCTGACCACCATGTCCGAATCTTTCATCAACGGCTTAATCGCCTCGCGGCCCCGGTCGTCGCCGATTGCCTCGAGTGCCGCCGCAGACGTCAACCGGGTAAACCAATCCTTATCACTGAGCATCCCGATGAGAGGATCGATCGCCTCGGCGCTCTTGATCCGGCCCAGGGCCATGATCGCCTGCTTCTGAACCATCTCATCCTTGTCCTTGAGCGCTTTGACCAAACGAGAGACTGACGGCTCCCCAAGTCCGACAAGCGCATTCGTGGCGTCGTCCTTAAACTCGTCATTTTTCAGTTGCAACATCAACGGATCGAGCACGCGCTCGTCGCGAATCTTCCCTAACGCCGCAATCACATACTTCCTGACGTCCCAATCGCGAAGCAACTTGATCAACAGTTCAACGGCGGGAGAACCGATCTGGCCCAACCCCTCGATGGCGACTTCCCTGACTTGCCAGTCGCCGTCACGCAACGCATGACACAATGGCTCCACGCAACGTTCATCACCCATTTCACCGAGAGTAATCGCCGCTTCGCGGCGTACCACCCAATCGGAGTCCTTGAGCAGATCGATCTGGATCTCGATCTCATCCTTGACCTTCTCTTCTTCAAGGACCACTTCCTCGGTGAGTTCCGCCGTCGGCAAAACCGGGACCGGAAGTTCTCCGGTCAAATCCGCCGCCACTTGATCAGTGAATTCGTCACTCACCGTCTCCGGGGCAGTAGGACTGACAGATTCTTGTTTGTGCTGTGGTTGTTCCATAGGTACTACCTTAAATAATTCACTGGCCCAGATCGGGACATTACTTTGCAGGAGCAGCTGTCTTCTTGCTAGCCGAATTTTTTTTGCGTAACGTGACAGTACGCCGTTTCCGTTGCGTCCGCCGCAGCCGCTTCCTCAACGAACGAAGCGCTTCGTCCTTTTTAGGATTTTCGTGGCCGGTTAATTTTTCCGCCACCTTCTTTTTCAGTCTGAGTTCATCCGATTCAGTCGCCGTTTTCTTCGCCATCCGGATTCGGGCCTCCATATTACCAAATTGATCTAAATTACTTCCCGGCTCCCACCGGGAGTTGGCAGTCTAGTAGAGAGCTTCACACCCTGTCAACCGGCGGTTTGACCGACAAGCGGCAGACCTAGGAAATGACGACCATCGCCACTTCAGTATGGTCGGTATGATCGGCTGCCTGTAGCCCCGTCAACCGGCGCGCACGCCGCGAGACCCAGATATCGCCAGGAGAGAGCCGAACAGGATAGACGAGAAGAGGGTCCGACTGACCCCACGGTGATGCAGGGAACGCCATCGCACCCGAGTCGAGTTGCTCTCGCCCAAGAAGAAGCGACGTCGAGACCGTCTCCATCGCTTCTGATGAGAGCAATGCCACTGGCCGGCGTTCTCCAACCAACTGCACCCGGACGACGGAGAGGCCCCCTGACAACATCCCTATCCGAGCTGCGGCACCTCGTGAAAGGTCGAGGATCCGCCCGTTGACATAAGGGCCCCGGTCCGTAATGCGAACATGAACATGCTTCCCGTTCACTAAATTCACCACCCGAACCACACTGCCGAGCGGAAGGGTCCGATGGGCAGCGGTCAGGCCATCCATGTCGAACAGTTCCCCGTTCGCCGCTTGTTTGCCATGAAACGACTCGCCATACCAGGACGCCACTCCACGATCTTCAACCCCCACGTCCAAGTGAGACACCCCCGTAGGAACCCACGAGCAGGCCCCCAGAAGCATCCCCAGACTAAGACTCATCGCCCCCAACAGCTGCCGGCTATTTCCACACATGTGATCAATCATCGAAGACCTCATATTCCAGGTTGAGCCAACTGTCCCACAGACCATGGCCTGTGTACCCTCACAGTAAGGCCCAACCGGCAGTCCAACAATACCGAGAGCGTAGCCCCACCCCCTACATTTGGATGAGGAAA
>JBDSKU010000158.1:0-7492 GCA_039916745.1 Nitrospiraceae bacterium | reverse complement strand
AACGCGCGCTCCTTGTTGGTAAAGACTGCGATCAGTAGATCGTTTGCGAGAATAACTGGGGGGGCAGGCCCTGTCAAGGGATCGGCGGAAGCAGGGAACGAAGCTGGACAAACTTTTTCAACATGCTGCTATACGAAGTAGCGGCTGGTATCGAACTTATACTCCGTGTTGTCGATCAAACGAATAATGTTATGGCGGAAGTCTCCGATCTCATCTTTCTCGGTGAGGTCGACCTCCCGCCCGTGCTCGACGGGGTCCCCCTGGGGATCGGTAATGACCTTGACGAATGGCCGTTCGGCATTCGCTTTATCGATGGCCGGCTTGAGCACGACAGCCAGTTCACTCGTCTCCAACATCACCAGGCTGCCGATGGGGATGATGCCGACACAATTGACGAACAGTTTGAGCAGCACCGAGTCAAACGCCTTCCCGGACTTTGAGAACATCATGTTCAAGACTTTCGAGGGGGACATGGGCTCCCGACGATAGACGCGGGAAGAGGTCATGGCATCATAACAGTCTGCGATCGTGAGGATGCGACCGGTCAGTGAGACGGTCCAGGGCACGGTCAGCTTCGGGTAGCCGGAGAAGTCCAGGTTCATGTGGTGCTCGAAGGAGGCTGCGGCCATGCGGCCGGGGAGATTGGTGATGCCTCTCAGTTTCGACAGGCTCAGGACTCCCTCCGTAGGATGATTGCGCATGGCTACCCAGTCTTCATCGGTAAACTCGCCCGGTTTGTTCAGGACCTCCATGGGAATGGTGGATTTGCCCATGTCGTGGAACAGCGCCGCGAGGCCTAGGTCGGCCAGCTCCCCTTTGGGATAGCCGGCGCGATTGGCCAGCGCAATGGACAGCAGGGAGACATTGACCGAATGATTATGGGTGTACTGATCATGGCAGCGAAGGGTCGTAAGACCGAGAACCGTCGCTTCGTCGTCCATCATGAGATCGACGATGTTTTGGATCGCCCGCTTCGCTTGTTTGAAGCTGACCGTTCCCCCCTCCCGGACTGATTGCGTCAGTGTGCCGACCGATCTTGCCACTTTGGCGTAGCCATTCTTGGCGTTCATCTTCCGCTGCATTTTTGGATCGGTGCTGTCCGAGCCGTCCAGTCCTTTGTGCTCCGTCGCTCCTGCTCCTTCTCGAATTTTCAGTTGCCGCTGCTCCTCTAATTCGATGCCGGTGATGCCCCGTTCGGTAAATGCCTTTTGAAGGTCGTCGATGGTTGAGGTGTGTGGATCAAGGCTGACAAATAGCGTGGCGAACTCACGAAGATCTTTTGATTCCGCGGTCATCGAAAAGGTGATTCCGCCGATCTTCCAGACGTTCAAGACGTCGATGATACTGGTAGCCACGGCCATCTGCTGGGCGTTCACCTTTAAGTGACTGTCTCCGAGAAACAAGAAGTCGTTTTGCAGACGGAGGGTGACCGGTCGATCGTGCGCCATGGTCTTAATCAAGGTGAGCATCGTATCGACGGGTTTATCCAACGCTGAGTTCGTGCGGTCATAGATGCGGGAGCTCTTGAGCAAGACATTCAGCTGTGTGACCAGCTGAATGCCCAGCATGACCATCTGTTGGTCAAGAATGTCCCCAGCCTCCGATCCACGGGCGATTTTCTGAGACAGGGACTTTTCGTGGGTGAGGATCGGTTGGGCCTGTTCGTCCGCGGCTGGGGTCCCTTTGATCTTGAAGTCACTCACGGCAACGGCTCCTTACTTATGATGCAGCCTGCTTGAGCTGCTGCTGTCGTTGGGCTTGGGCGAGTGCTGAGGTGCAGGCTTGTCGCACAGAGGCGCCGCCTTTTTTCTGCCCCAACTCAAGAACAATGAGCGCGGCAGGGCTGGCCAGTTTCCCCAATGCTTCGGCGGCGAGGGCGGCGAGCTCTTCCTTCTTCTTCCGGTTGGTCCAGGACCATTCCGTGAACAAACTTTCAAAGTAGGGGATGACCTCATCGCCACTGGTGGCGCGCATGGCAAGGAACACCGCGCGTTTTTCACTCAGAGCTCGATCCATGAATGTGTCCGTCGAGATGAGGGGCGACCAGGCGGAGTAGGATGCCTTATATTGACCGGTCATGAGCAGCTTGAGTGCTGCGAACCGCACCGACTCCTCGACATCGTTCATGAACGCAATCAGTTTCATGCCGTTACCGTTGGGACGGAAGATCCCGATCGCGCGTATGACTTCTTTCCGTACCTGGATATCCGGATAGCGCACCAGTTTCTCAATGGCGTCTGCAAATCGTGGATCGTTCCATTTGAGGAGGATGGTGAGCAGGTTCTTCACATAGCGTGGGCGACGGTCTGACAACCCGCGAAGCAGGTGATCCGGTTGATCCTTCGCGAGTGCCTCGAGGGCTTCCGCTGCGATCGCTTGATGGGCTGCTGCTTCCAGATTGGCCAAGAGTGTGCACAAGGCAGGGACGGCTTCCGACGTCATCGACAGCAGCACCGCCGGCAATCCTTCCGTGGTGGCGTCTGGGGTTTTGTTCAAATAGGCCTCGATCATTTTCATGCGTTCAGGTCGGCCAAGATTGTCGAGTAATGTCGCTAGTTGCGTCTTCTGATCTTCGCCGAGATCCGGCCTGACCTCAGCGGTGACATGCAAGAGTCCAAGCACGCTATCCAGCACGACCCATTTGCCTTGGGCCGTCAATGAGTCGAGGACGTTTCCCCAAAGATCGAGGAGCTTGGTCAGGATCGCCGCAGATTTTTCCGATGCCAGGATCGCCGTGAGCATGTCCAAGAGATAGGTCGTGTTATCCCTGGTGCTCTCGGCCTTGATTTCCTTTGCCAGTTCGGCTAATTCCGCTTCGGTCACGTCATAGCCCACGTGGCCGGATTGGAATCGGCTCGCTCCTTGGCTAACTGCTCCTCCGGCTGGCTTGTCCCCCGAGACATTGCCGCCATCGACTCCAGGTCCCTTCTCTTTCCTGGCTTTGGCCCGTTCCCGATCAAGAAGGTCTCTGAGGCTCGACTCCGGCGCCTCCATGGTTCCAGCTAGAGGGAGGGCAAAGACATCGCCACCAGTCGAGGATTTGGCGATCTCTTCGGCTGTGACTAATGTGATGGTCGAGAGGTTCTTTGCCCATAAACGAGTCACGATATCGTCATCGTTTTCTTCGTTCGGATCGAGGCTGCCCCACAGGGAGTCGAGCAAGAACGAAAGGTCTTCAGCGGGAAGCCCTTCGAGAAATGCCAGTTCCCTGATGCCATCCGAGTAGAGTTTGAACGCGACGCTTTCCGTGCTCGAACCCTGCTCGGCGCGATAAACGACTTCCCCGTTGAAATACAACTCAGAGCGTTGCACAAGAAACGCCAATTTGGAGTAGGTTGCGAGGTGAGCCGTGAGTCCTTCGAATAATTGTTGGAAGAACTTTTGTGCGACAGGGTTTGCGGCTCCATACGTCCGGCTGGACTTCGCGGTTTTGTCCAAGAGCGTTAGGAGTCGCTTGACGGAGGATAATTCGGGGTTTGGCGGCTCTTTTGTGGGCGTGATGGGTAGTGAGCTGCCCTCTGTCGTGAGTTCGTCCATAGTGAGTAGTCGTATCCTGGAGGTGCTGAATCGTCAAGGAAATAGCCGCTCTTCACCGACTGCTCCCCCAGGAATTACTGAGGGATTCCTTCTTCTTTCAGTCCCTGCACGAGGGCATTGTGAACCCCGTGGTGCGGTCGGTAGAATCCGGTTCATCGTGATGAGTCCGTCCAGCCACATTGTCTGTTTTGGAGACAGCCTTACGGCAGGCTTTCAGTCGCCCACTGCGGACAATCCTCAAGGAGCTGAGACGCCCTATGGGCGATTTCTTCAAGAATTGACCGGACCTTCCGTGCGCGTATCAGTGAGTGGCATTTGTGGTGAACTAACCGGTGAAATGGCGATGCGGTTTCGATCGGCTGTGTTGAGCCATCAACCGACACATGTGGTGATCCTCGGCGGGACGAACGATCTGGGCTGGAATGCGGCACCGGCCGACATTATGCGCAATCTTCTGAAGATGTATGAGCTGGCTGCCGCGGCGGGGATTACGCCGGTGCCGGTCACTGTGCCATCAATCAGGGTGGGTGACGATCTGAGTAGTGAAGAAGGGCGCCGGTGGTGTGCGGAACATCTTGATCGGCGGCGCTGGCTTAACGGGTTGATTCTCCGCTATGCCGAATCGAAGCGGCTGGCGGCGTTCGATCTCTTTACCGCCACGGCTGAGCCCGAGACACAGCAACTTGCGGCTCGGTATTCCAATGATGGGCTGCATCTCACCACAGCCGGATATCGGCTATTGGCTGAGCGTTTGTACGAGGAGGTATTTGCTGCAACACCGGGGAGCCTGTCGTGACGAGCAGAGATCCTGATGCGTGAGGTGACCGATCGGGACTTTGATCAGGTCGTGGACCAGGCAGGGGTACCGGTGCTGGTGGAGTTCTGGAAACCCGGCTGCGGGGGTTGTCGCGCGCTGATGCGGGAATTGGAGAAACTGGAGCCCGATGTGATCGGCAAGGTGCTGATCATGACCATGAACGTGGAGGAGAATTTCCAGATCCCAGCGGAGCTGGAGGTTCACTCGTTACCGGTGCTTGCGCTCTATCGCCAGGGAGTATTCGAGCGTTTTATCGGTGGGCTGGGGATCCAAGAGGAGATTCTTAAACAGCTGCGATTGACATGAGGGGAGCCGCTACAAGGTCCGCCAGGTTCGTCCATCCTGTTTAATGAGGCGATCGGCCTCGACCGGTCCGCTGGAGCCGGCCTGGTATTCAGGCAACCAGCGCAACCCTTGCTTCTGCCATCCTTCCAGAATCTTGGTGATCCAGGCCCAGGAAGCTTCTACGGCGTCGCGCCGCATGAATCGTGAGGCATCGTCGGCCATCACGTCCAGGAGCAACCGCTCATAGGCTTCTGGCGACGGACGGCCGAAGACGTCGCTGTATTGAAAGTCCATTTCCACCGGGTGAGTCTGCTCCCGGGTCCCCGGCACCCGCGAGACGATGCGGAGCGAGAGTCCTTCTTCAGGCTGGATGCGCAACGCCAGTACGTTCGGCGGTTGCGGCTGCTGTGTATTGGTGTTGAACAGGATGTGTGGGATGTCTTTGAATTGGACGGCGATCTCGCTGGCTCGGTGGGGGAGTGCTTTCCCGGTGCGCAGATAAAATGGCACGCCGTCCCAGCGCCAGTTCTCCACGAAGCATTTGAGCGCAACATAGGTTTCGGTTTTGGAGTCAGGATGAATGCCGTTCTCGCGGCGATATCCAGGAATGGGCGATCCATGGGCCGTGCCTTCACTATATTGGGCGCGGACGGTGACATGTTCGACATCCTGATCGGTAATGGGCCTGAGGCAGCGGAGGACTTCCATCTTTGCATTGCGCACGACATCCGGATCGAGCGAGTAGGGTGGCTCCATTGCGACCAGGCAGAGTAGCTGCAACATATGGTTCTGCACCATATCGCGCAAAGCGCCGGCTTCTTCATAATAGCTGGCCCTGGTTCCGACGCCTTCTGCTTCACTCACCGTAATCTGCACATGGTCGATGTACTTGTTATTCCAAATCGGCTCGAAGATGCTGTTGGCAAACCGGACGACCATCAGATTTTGAACGGTTTCTTTTCCCAGGTAGTGATCGATGCGGAAGATCTGCGATTCGTCGAACACGCGTCCGGTTACCTGGTTGATGGCCTTGGCGGAGGTTAAGTCCCGTCCGACCGGTTTTTCGACGATGATGCGGGCATAGGGAGCCTGTGCTGCTGGTTTCGTGGCCAATCCGGCTTGCTCAAGCCCCTCGCATACCGACGTAAACGAACTCGGAGGGATGCTTAGGTAGAAAATACGGTTGCCTGGCAACTTGAGGGTTTGTTCGATTTCTTCTGCCCGTGACTTCAGTTTGGCATAGGTGTTCGAGTTCTCATTTTTACCCGATACGAAGAAGAGATGTTGCGCGAAGTCCTTCCATGTGTCTTCTGCCAAGGCCTGTCGGGAATGGGTGAGCACGCCCTCACGAACTGTGGCACGGAATTCCTCGTCCGTCATCGACTTGCGGCCTAACCCGATCACGGCATAGTTCGATGGAAGGAGCCCGTCGAGGAGCAAGTTATAGAGGGCGGGAATCAGCCGCCGACGTGCGAGATCGCCGGACCCGCCGAAGATGACGAGCGTACAGGGCTCGACCGGAGGAATCGTTTCCTTGGAGGGGCTGATGTCGATACGTGGACTCGTCGGTGGCATAAGGCTCCGGGTTATCGGCGAACGGCATGGCCGCCGAAGGCATTTCGCAAGGCCGCCAGCATCTTTTCCGCAAAGGATTCACTCTGTCGAGATCGGAATCGCGTGAACAAGGCCGTCGCGAGCGTCGGGACCGGGACATCCTTCTCAATCGCATCGGCGATCATCCAACGGCCCTCGCCGGAATCCTGCACGTACCCTTTCAACTGTTCCAGACGTGGATCTTCTTTCAAGGCGCCGGCTGCCAGTTCCAAGAGCCAGGAACGGACGACGCTCCCGTGCATCCAGAGGTCCGCGATGTTGGCGAGGTTGAGCTTGTAGTCACTTTTCGCCATGAGCTCGAAGCCTTCTGCATACCCCTGCATCATACTGTACTCGATGCCGTTATGGACCATTTTCACATAATGCCCGGCGCCTACTCCACCGACGTGAGACCAGCCCTGCTCCGGCGCCAATGTCGTAAAGATCGGCGCGAGCCGTGAGACCGGCGCCTCATCGCCACCGATCATCAGGCAGTAGCCTATTTTCAATCCCCAGACGCCTCCGCTGGTCCCGGCATCGACATAGTGAAGCTCTTTCTTTTTGAGGTCCGCGGCCCGTCGTACATCGTCGTGAAATCTGGTGTTGCCGCCGTCGATGACCGTGTCACCCGGGTGGAGCAGCGCCGCGACGGCCTGTACGGTCTCTTCTGTCGGGGCGCCGGAGGGGACCATGATCCAGACCGCGCGCGGAGCCTTGAGTTGGCCGACTAGGTCGGCTAGCGAGGACGCACCGACACAGCCAAGGCCTTCAGCCTGCTTGATCAGATCAGCCGATCGATCGTAGACGACGACCCGGTGCCGGTCGCGCTGCAACCGGGTGACCATGTTCATGCCCATCTTTCCAAGCCCGATGAATCCGATCTCCATAATGACTCCTTCTGGTGCGGTCATGGCTGGACGATTTACGCGATCACGATCTCACACAGAGCCTGCTCTCTGTTCAGGCTTGCACAGAATGGATAGCGGACGAGCCTCGTAAGGCGCAGTCTGATGATCGATCCGGAGCCTGTCAGTCGATTCTGGCAGGATTCGGGACGTCTTTAAAGAGGATATCGGCTAGATCGCGGCCTAAGTTGAGCCGTTCGGGCAGAGTAGCGGCTGTGAGAAACCGTCCAGCCAGGTCGCCCAGTGTGGCATCGCGGGAGGCAATGAACTTAGGCGCCTCGACCGGCGCGGTCAACCAGAAGCCCCGAAGTCTAAAAAAGGCGTTAATGATGTCTTCGAAAAATAACGAGAGGAT
>JBDSKU010000157.1:0-7947 GCA_039916745.1 Nitrospiraceae bacterium | reverse complement strand
GCTGCGCATGACCAAGCGCGACGTTGCGGCCATGCCGGTCAAGGACGTGCAACAGCTCGTGCACGAACTACAAGTGCACCAGATTGAGCTGGAAATGCAAAACGACGAACTCCGCCGGACCCAGGCGGAGCTCCAAGCGGTGCGCGATCGGTACATGGATCTCTACGATTTTTCCCCCGCCGGCCACCTCACGCTGGATGTGCAGGGCACGATCGTGGAGGCCAACCTGCGGGCCGGAACGCTGCTCGGCATCAACCGGAACAAGCTGATCGGACAACCACTCGCGCGCGCGATTGCGCCGAGCGATGTGGACAGATTTCACCGGCATTGTCAGGAGGTCTTGAAGACGGACAGACGACAGACCTGTGAGCTGCCGCTCCGGAGCGAGGCCGGCGTCTCCCACTGGATCCATTTCGAAAGCCTCGCGGTGCCCAACGAGCCGGAACCCATCACCCATTGGCGGACAGCGCTCCTGGACATCAGCGATCGCAACCGGGCGGAACAGCTCCTGGAGGCTCAGCGGACCCAGCGTGAGGAAATCATCGGGTCGACGATGGATGCCATCATTACGATGGATGAGGAGGAGCGCGTGGTGCTCTTCAATCATGCTGCCGAATCCGTCTTTCTCTGCCAAGCCGCCGACGCGATCGGGCAGCCATTCGACCGGTTCATCCCCGAACGGTTCAGACCGGCGCACCGGAGTCACACGAGGGCCTTCGCTCAGGGGCAGGCGACCGCCCGCTCGCAGGGGCAACCTGCCATGTTATTCGGTCTGCGAACCAATGGAGAGGAGTTTCCCTGTGAGGCCTCCATCTCGTATGTCCAGGTCGGCGGCCATGACCTCTTCACCGTCATCCTGCGCGATATCACCGAGCGGAAGAAGGCGGAGGAGGCACTCAAGTCCAGCCAGGCCTTTACCCGCTCCGTCCTGAACTCGCTTTCCGTACATGTCTGTGTGCTGAACGAGAACGGGGTCATCCTCAAAACAAACGACGCCTGGAAAGAATTGGCTCGACTACAAGAACAGGAGGTATTGGCGACGGGGGTGGTGGGACAGAATTATCTCGACCTGTGCCACCGAACCACCGTCGGCAGCACCTCGACAGGCCAGGCCATCGTCAAGGGTCTTGAAGCCGTGCTGGAGGGCCGCGATCCGATATTCAGCGTCGAATATCGCGCGCAGTTGGCGAGAGGAGAAGGAGAAGAAGAACGCTGGTTCATGATGCGCGTCACTCCGCTAAAAGGACAGAGGGGCGCCGTCATTTCGCATACGGATATCTCACAACGAGTCCGGATGGGGCAGACGCTAGAGCAACATGTGCTGTTGCTGAGCGACAAACAGCAGGAACTGGAGTTCCTCACGAGAAAATTGATCGAGGCGCAAGAGCAGGAGCGCCGCCGGATCGCGCGTGACCTGCACGACGACTTCAATCAACGATTGGCGGCGTTGTCGGTGGAGTTGGCGGACATCGAACGCGCGCTGGTTGCCCCCCCTGCGCCAATCACGCGGAAACTCACGGCTGTTCGTGGCCAGGTCGTGCAGCTCTCCAATGATCTGCACGATCTGGCGTACCAGCTGCATCCGTCGTTGCTCGAACACGTGGGCTTGGAGATCGCCCTGCGAGAGCACCTCGCCGAGTTCACGAAACAGACCGGGCTGTCCGTGACCTATCTCGTCCGTGCGGTGCCCGGGACGTTCCCGCAGGAGATCGCCACCGCGCTGTTTCGTGTGACGCAGGAGAGCCTGCAGAACGTGTGCAAGCATGCCCAGGCCACCGCCGTGACGGTCCGGCTGAGCGGCTCGTCGAAAGGGATCGGCGTGTCGGTGCGCGATAACGGCAAGGGATTTGATCCGGAGAACCAGGCCGCGCAACGAGCCGGCATCGGGTTGATGAGTATGCAGGAGCGGGCGCGGCTCCTGGGCGGATATGCTACGATCCGCTCCGGCGCCACGCAGGGCACTATGGTCTGTGCCTGGATTCCACTTTCTCAGGAGGCGGGATGAAGAAGCCGAGCGTACTGCTGGCCGATGACCATTCGCTGATGCTGGCCGGCTTGCGGAAGCTGGTGGAGGCGGACTACGAGGTGGTGGGCACGGTGGAAGACGGGCGGGCGCTGCTGGCCGCGGCGCAGGCGCTGCGGCCGGATCTGATTCTCCTGGACATCTTGATGCCGCTCTTAAACGGGCTCGAAGCGGCCAGGCGACTCCGTGCGCCGACGCGAAGTCTTGCTGCTCGTCGCCGAGGGCCATGGCACGAGGGAGATCGCCAGGGTCCTCAGCATGCCGGTGAAAACGGTGGAGTTCCACAAGGCCCGGATCATGCCGGCATCTGGATCTTCACACCACGGCCGATCTCACCCAATACCCGATCACTCACGGCATCACCGGCCTCTAGCCTGGTAGGATGCTGAAAAAGGGCGCGAGGTGGCTGGAGGAGCCCTGTGCTCGCGCAACGCGCGGTCTCCGAAGGTCCTCCTCGTTGGACGCGCCAGTTGGGATCATCTCTGCCACCCGTGAGTAAGTGATAGACGATTGTGGCCTTGCTGCCGGACATTTTGCGCATCCTGCTCGCCTGGTTTCTCAACTTCTTCTATACCCCATGACCAATAGCGCTAGCATCATTGCCCCGCAATGCTAGGGGTCTTCCTAGTTTCGACGTTTTCTCTTGAGGCCTACAATAGCGACAGGTTCCCCCTTGTAAGAGAAGAGGACGTCACGCGATGTCGAAACCACGATTCTTGCTCGCCGATGACCATCCTGAACTGTTGCGCGCGCTATGTGGCTTACTAGAAGATGGACTGGGTGAGGTGGTGGGCATGGTGACGGACGGGCAGCTGCTTATAGAAGCAGCCATCCGGCTGGAGCCGGACATTATTATCTTGGATATCTCGATGCCGACGATGAATGGGCTGGATGCCACGCGCGCCCTGCAGACCAATGCCCCGCAGAGTAAGGTGATTGTGTTGACGGTCCATCGGGAGCCGGTCTACGTGTCCTTAGCCTTTAAGGCGGGAGCCCGCGGCTATCTCCTCAAACGAACGTCCCTCTATACGGAACTGCCTGAAGCCCTGCTGCATGTGCTCGCGGGCGATCGCTATCTCGGGCATGGTGTGGGGGAGAGAGAGGCGTGGGAATGTGCCGAGGGCGAGAACCTGTCGCTCAGGATGTCGTAGCGGGAGTGAGGGCCGCTTAAGAGCTTGAGCGGTGGAGCCAGAAAAATCGTGATGAAGGGACAGGCTGTTGCTCACGCAGGAAGAGGTAGCCCGTTCAGGCGTTGATGTGTAACACTTATGGGAGATGGCCTCTCATGCACCATATGACAGATGAAAAGGCCGAGCGGGAGTGCTTGTTGTCATGTCTCTGAATTTCACGGTTTCAGGGATGGTGGAGCGCGTGCACGTGGGATTTTCCACCCACGTCATCAGCGATGGCGCGATCTTGGGCGCCATCGCCGATGCGTTGCTTCAGGAGCCGAGCCTGAAGAGCTGTACGATTCGGGTGCCGCATGCAGGTACGTGGGACAGCATTAGGGAGGCGACCGTGACACCGCAGGGGATGATTGACCTGACCGTCACAGACGGGGTTGTCCTCTTGAAGGGTCAGGTCACGAGCCTCATCCAAAAACGGCTGGCTAGCGTGCTGGCTTGGTGGGTCCCAGAGATTCGAGACGTCGTCAATGGTCTGGAGGTCGTCCCGCTGCAGGAAGATTCCGATGAGGAAATTGCGAACGCGGTACGCCTCGTCTTGGACAAGGATCGCTTCGTCAATGCCGAGCGCATCCGTGTGACGGTGACGCAGGCGGTGGTCACGCTGGAGGGCGGCGCGCCCTCTGCGCCGCAGGAAGAGATGGCCGAGCTCGATGCCTGGTATGTCTTGGGGGTGGATAAGGTCGACAATCGTTTGGAAGTCCGTCCGCGCGTGGCGTGAAGCCCGCAACGCCTCCGGCAGGCTTTTGAGGCGGGGTCTCTCATTGGCTTTCCTTGAAAGAGAGCCTTCAACTACACCATGCTGCGGTGAGGGAGATGAGCTGCTTCATGCCTGACGAAGGAATCGGGGTCTGTCTCTCACAGACACCATCTTCACCAGGTCTCGGACAGACAAGAGGCCCACGACCTTGTTGTCTTCCGTCACTGCGAGGTGCCGAATCCGTTGCTCAGCCATGAGCCGGCTGGCGTCGCGAACGGTACGGTTGATGTCGATTTGAATCAGCGGGTAATTCATCACGCTCCCGACCTTGGTGCTGTTCGCCGTGAGCTGGGAGGCCAATCCCTTCCTGACCACGTCGGTTTCGGTCACGATCCCGACCATTTCTCCAGCCTCAAGCACGAGGAGCGAACCGATCCTCTTCTCCGCCATCGTCTGTGCCGCCTCCAGTACTGTTCGTTCACTTGCAATGGTCTCCATGGTCGTTCGCATGAGCACGCTGAGAGGCCGATAGACATTATCGAGGTCACGGAGAGTGCCACCCTCTGAATCGACGAAATAACGGGCAAGGTCTCGGACCGAAATCACCCCGACGATTTCTCCCTCTTCTGCCACACAGAGATACCGAACATGATTCGCTTCCATGACATGACTCGCATCCAACATAGGACGATCCGTTCCGATCGTCAGCAGCGGACTGGTCATGATCCGATCGACCGTTACAAGCGATGGATCCATTCCCTTGGCGAGCACCTTGTGAACCAGGTCCGTCTCAGTCACAATTCCCGACCCGGGAGACATCCGGCCCTTGGCATCGGTCGACTCTACTAAGAGGGAGCCAAGTTGTTGCCCTCGCATACGCTCAGCAGCTTCCACAATGGTCGCACCGGGCTTGATGGCTTCTAAATGCCGGTGCATGAAATGCTCTACCGTGCATCCTGACTGAAGATTCATAGCCGTTCCTTTCCTGCCTTAACCCCCACTGTTCGCGTGGGTTACGCTTTCCCTATGTGAGTCCAGATCGATCGGCACAATTCTAATCTGGCATTGTCACTGCATATGATGAGCCAGGAAGGTGCCGTAAGTGAGAAGAGAAGCGTATGGATTTTCATGATGGAATCACGCGAATACAAGCCAGCTCTTTGGCTGGTGTTCGGGAAGAAAATCAGGACGGGGCAATGTGCCACAGGTCCGGGAATGCAGGTTGCCGCAATTGGCTACAGTTTGTGCGACGAGTGGGTGGTGTGCGCAGCCCTGAACTGAGCGAATCCAGGGCTATTTGGTGTCAGGGGCATCGAGCGCGGGGCCTGTCCGGCTTTGGTTGTTCAGTGAACTTTCCATGTTGAGACGGCGGCCTGATTCTGTCCGTCCATTCAAATCGGAGTCTTTCGATTGGACTCGATGGCGTGGAAGTTGGCAGCGGGTGTCGGCCGGATTGCAGCGCCCGCGCCGGGTGTGCCAGGGGAGTGACGAGTCGTTCTGAATCGCGGGCCCTGTCTTCGGGGCGAGTGCCGATGGCTCGATGCTTTGCGCCGAGACTGTCGTGCCGAGTAGCAGAATAGCGAGGACGGTGGTCGTGTAGAGCTGAAATCTAGGGTGTGTCATCGATTCATTCATAGCAGGTCGCGCGGGAGATTGATCAAGCGTGAAAGGAAGACCAGGAGGCAAGCGCCGGAACGGTATGGAGCGCTGGTTTTGCACACCACATGGGGCAGTGGCGGGGAGGCCCGGTGGATGTCCCGGACCTCTCCGATGTGTGCCTGCCTTGTCCGTCCGTCAGTGGGCTTTGTTGTTGTGCTTGTCGCGGTAGATGTGGCGGCTCTGCGCGTTCTCCCGATGTTGGATGCGGGCTTGCTCGCGCGCGCCGACGTGGCCATCCGCTCCCGCGCGTGCCTCGGTCCGATCGACAGGGGCCTGGCCCCGTTCCAGACGTGAGGCTTCTTTGTTGGTGAGCTGCCCCGACTGCACCCCTTGCTCGATGCGTTGTTGCTGATTGACGTTGCGTTGCACGTCGTCTTGCATGCGCTGCGATGAAGCAGAGTTCGGATTGCCGGTCACGTCGTTGTGCTTCAATCTGCTGATCGTGGAAGACTCTTGGTTCTGTGCGCGCTGAATGCGGGCGGCTTCTTCCTGCGAGAGGTTGCCGTCTTTGAGCGCCTTGGATTCCATATGGTCGATTCGCGCTTCGCCCCGTTCCAATCTCGCGGCTTCCCTCGTCGACAGTTGACCTGATTTCAATCCCTGCTCAACCCGGTTTTCCTGGTTGATGTCGCGCTGCACTTCCGAGCCTACGCTCTCGACACCTGTGACGGTCCCCTCCCCGGTCCTCTAGCGGGCGAGAATTGCGTCCATCACCTGGGATAGATCATCGGATCGCTATAGGGTAGTCGCCTATAAGATTGGGTGGGTCTATCTCAAGCCGCGAAATAGTTTGGCCGGGTTGTGGTCTTCTTTTCCTTCCAGATACGCCTCATGTATGGGCGATAAAAACACGGGAAAGGCAAAGGTGCGAGAAAGGCGAGACCTGGACAGATTCGATGTCCGTTTTGTCTCGCCCGTCCCGCTAGTCTTGTTTGGCTATCTTCATGATTCGTCAATCCAGCACGAACGTGACTTTCAGGTCCACGCGATACAAAGAGACCTTGCCGTTGTCGATTATCACATGTTGCTCCTTCACCCAAGCCGACTTGATGCCGTGTATGGTCTTGGATGCCCGGGTGATCCCGTTCTGAATGGCGTCTTCAAAACTCTTCGGCGATTCGGCGCTCAATTCGATGATCTTCGCGACGGACATGGGATTCCTCCTTTAGTTATTGCGCGCGTGAGCGCGGTGCATGACGACATGACGTCCCTTCAGTATTTCAGATGAAGCAAGCGACATGCCCTTAAGGCTTGGTGGGGCCCTGTCCGAAAGAAATATTGGTGCTGCATGGGTTTACGGGTAGGGAATGAAAATGAGAGCGGTGGTCCGATCCCGATTTCCTGGCAAAGTGCCTCACACCTCAGAATTCCACTGCTGCAAAGTGCGACAGGAGCAAGAGCGGCCTCACGAGATGTGGGCGCTGGGGGAAATGGAAAAGTAGACGGGTGTTGAAGGGTGGGAAGTTTCGGGCGCGACATCATGCTGTGCGTCGCGACACACTCGGGCGTCTGTAGCTGCCCGGTGCTTGTACGAGAGGCGTTTCCCTTGTAGAGTGATAGAGGTATCTACGCAGACTGTATCCAACACGACTGTAGAGGCTCTGTGATGGTTCAGAACAAGTTCTTGTTATGGGGCCTGCTGACTTGGTACCTGGTGCTGTCGGGCTGGACTGCCTACGGCCCGGTAGATCGCGAGTTCTGGGCCATTGCCAGTATCCTCCCGGCATTGCTGGTGGCGGGGTTGATTGCCATGCACCGGTGGATGCCTCTGTCGGCGGCCTCGTACGTCTTGATCACCCTCTTTCTGAGCCTCCATACTGTTGGGGTCCATTACACCTATGCGCAGGTGCCGCTTGGCACCTGGCTGGATCAGTCGTTGCACCTCGGGCGTAATCACTTCGATCGCGTCGTGCATTTTAGTTTTGGCTTTTTCCTGGCTTATCCGATGGAGGAGGCCTTTCGGCTCCTGGCCCATGCGCGAGGCTGGGTGCTTTACTATCTGCCGATCATGACCGTTTTGGGGTTGAGCGGCCTCTGGGAAATTCTAGAGTCTTGGGTGGCGAGTTCCGTCCATCCTGAGCTGGGCATCACCTATCTGGGTTCTCAGGGGGATCTGTGGGATGCCCAGAAAGACATGGCCGCTGCGTTCTATGGCGCGCTGTTGTGCGTGATGCTGCTTGTGATTGTGCGTAGCCTGCGCAGGCCTGACGCTACGCTCCAGCCTCAGGGCGTCGCGTCCCAATCCTTCTGAGATGAAAGCGGAAGGTATAGATCAAGGCAACGCATCAGAGGGTAGCAGGCGCCTGCTGCTAGGGCTGCTGCTGTTTTATGGGCTGTTTTGGACCTGGTTGGCCATCGCGCCGGTCGATCGTCGCGATTGG
>JBDSKU010000156.1:0-3119 GCA_039916745.1 Nitrospiraceae bacterium | reverse complement strand
AAAAGATTGTTGAGATCTTTGGCTGCCTGCAAGGAGGATTGGAACTGTTGCAGCGTTTCCAAGGGACGAGTTTGGATCGGTGGAGCGGTGTGGCCGTCCGGCTGACTGTTGGGTAATACCGCCCGCGGTACCGTGACGGGAGACGACGCTTGAGTGATGACGACTTCGGTGATTCCAACCGAACGGGAGAGCTGCCTGCCTTTGTCGAACGCACGAGTAAAGGCGTCCTGCAGAATGGGTTCAGTCAAGGCGGTGCCTCGTTGAAGTGTGCGGCGAATGAGGTCGGCGACGCCGGGGTCCGGCGAATCGGCCATCGCGGCGATCAATTGGTTCGAGCCAGCCACAAGCCCGACAAACAGTTGTTGACTGGTCAGCCATCGTGATTTCGCCGCGGGCATCGGGGTACCGATGAGATCCATGAGGCCGGCCGGCAGGACCCACGTCTGTGCCAGAGCTGTGGCAAATCGAGATCTCGATACGCCGAGAATCTTCGCCTCATCCTCCGGCGTCCGCGCAGTGGTAAGGGCTTGAAACAATTCCGGCGTTTGGTATGCGATCACCAGATCGGCGAAGGAGTACAGGAGGGCGGCGCTGAATAGCTGCCCTGGTTGAGAATAGTGCATTGCCACGCCGAGTTCGGAGGCATGTGCGGCCGCAAAGAGCGCTTTGGCGATCAAGCGGCCCAAGAGTGGCCGACGATCCGGCTGATGCTCCAATTGCTCAATCAGTTGAACGGTGGCCACGAGCGTACGGACCGTATCCAGTCCGAGCCACGATACTGCATGTACGACGGACGTAATGGTGTGTTGCGGACTGTAGGCGATTCCGTTGGCGATCTGCAGTACCTTGCACGTCAACCCTGGGTCTCGGCTGACGACTTCTGCAAGGGCATCGGGGCTTGAGGTGTCTCCGCTGATATTGAGGATTTTCTGGCAGGTCGCCCGTAGGGCCGGGATTGAATTGGCCTGTGGGTCGAAGAGTGGGCGCAGCCGCGAATGTACCAGCGTGCGGACCTCGTTTGTAATGTCAGAATCCACGACCAACGTACCGTCCTGCGTCATACTCATTCCCCCACTATGTCCTAGCGCTCCCTATCGGTTGGTTCAGGACTAAAACTTGAGCAGAGCGGACGATTTAATTGAGAAGGTAGCCAGAACGGGCTCTGGGGATAGGGATGAAGTAATCTGGAGTCGTCGTACACCACACAAGATGACTGACCATTTGACCGGACCACATCCAGGGGTTGACCGGCTCACATATTCGAACCGGTTCTTGACAGATTTGACAAGGGAGTGCAGGCTGCTCACCCCTTTGTCAAGAAGCAAGCCCTATTCACTATTAGTACCAGGAGGTTCCCTAATGCAGAAGTTGATCGTGGCGTCCATTACCTTGTTGTGTCTGGTTGGAGCAGGCTCGCTGGCCATGGCCGATGATGCCATAAAAGGTGCGATGGATTCGATGAAGGCCGATGTGATGGCTGAAAAAGATTCGATGAAAGCCGACATACAAGGCAAGAAGGAAGAGATGAAGGGCAAGATGAAGGCCCGAAAAGAGGAAATGAAAGCCAAGCGTCAGGCAGCGAAGGACAAGATGAAGTCGAAGAAAGAAGAGATGAAGGGGAAGGGCGAAGAAGTTAAAGCCGCCGGCCAATCCATGGGACAAGAGATAAAGGCCGCTGGCCAGGACATGAAGTCCGCGATTCCAGCCCCCGCAGCAGCCCCGGCTCCAGCCGCCGGTCACTAAACTTAAGACGTCTATCGGCGTAGTATCCATGGCCCTCGGGAGGTTGTTCCTCCCGGGGGCCATTCTTTGTCAGACAGCATTCAGTGCGAGGCGAAGAGAGAAGAGGCGCTCTCGCCTTGTTCCTCAGGGGGCCTTTTGTTAGGATGCGGCGCCTGAATATCGTCCATGGAACAACGCATGAAAATCGCGACCTTCAACGCCAACTCTCTCCGCAAGCGACTGCCAATCGTGCTCGACTGGCTGGCTCGGCGGAAGCCCGATGTGCTCTGTATTCAAGAAACCAAGGTCCAAGACAGCGAATTTCCATTGCTGGCTTTGTCGGAGTCAGGATACGAAATCACCTATCGGGGAATGAAGTCCTACAACGGCGTCGCAATCTTGAGCCGTGAAAAACCGGAATCGGTGGCGTACGGGTTCGATGATGGAGGTGATGCGGAGGACGCGCGGCTCCTGCGCGTGGTGATCAAGGGCATTCCCATCATCAACACCTACGTGCCGCAGGGCTTCGAAATCGATTCACCCAAGTATCAATATAAGCTGGGCTGGTACGATCGACTCCGCATGTATTTCGAGAAGCATCTGTCGCCGAGTAAACAGGCTATCTGGTGTGGTGACATGAACGTCGCGCCGCGTCCGATGGACGTGCACAGCCCCGAGAAACATCTCAAACATGTCTGCTATCACGAGGATGCACGACGGGCTTATGAGAAGACGTTGGCATGGGGATTTCAGGACGTGTTCGTGAAGCTCTATCCAGACAAACAACAGTATACATTTTGGGATTATCGAGCGCCCGCATCCTTGGAAGCGAACAGAGGCTGGCGCATCGACCATATATTGGCGACGGCCCCACTGGCGGAACATTGTGTCAGGGTAGAAGTGGACGTTGAGCCGCGGCGAGCAAAAGACCCCTCAGATCATACATTCTTATGGGCGGAGTTTTCGGTCTAACCACGAGCGCAACGTCCACACCTGCCCAATTCGGCCGGGTCGGCAAGTCGTCCGCACCGACCGAACTGGTTCACGATCTCGAACAAACCATCACGCGGCGTCCAGGACCCGCTGCTTCGGGCGCGAGGGAGTGACGCGATTCTGCGCAATCAAGGGATCAAGGACCAGGCCGCAATTGATACAGCGGAGCACGGCCACTTCCTGCGAGAAATCCGGCCGCCACTCTTTCACCATCAGTCCTTTGCATTTTTGACAAGTCATCGGCCCACCTCCTGCTGTCATGTATTCCATTTCCGAAGCATCGATCACTTACGGACGGAACTCTAGCATTGCAAGATTAACAGGGTGTTAACTGGCAGTTAAAACTCTCTAATGTCGATACAGGACGATACACATGATGTGGTGGTGATCGGTGCAGGCGCCGC
>JBDSKU010000155.1:0-4583 GCA_039916745.1 Nitrospiraceae bacterium | reverse complement strand
TCGGGGGATTGACCGGGATCCATCAACATGTGCGGATCGGGTCCTACTCTATGGTTGGCGGCTGTTGTGCCCTCGGGCAGGATCTTCCACCGTTCATGCGGGCGGCGGGCGGCTATCGTGCGCGGATGTATGGCCTCAACTCGGTGGGATTGCGCAGACAGGGGTTTTCCACCGATCGGATCTCGGTGTTGAAACGGGCCTACGATATGTTGTTCCGGTCGGGGCATCGAACGGCGGAAGCGGCTAAACTGGCAAAAATCGAGTTCGGCGACCAACCGGACGTGATGACGGTATTGGGGTTTCTCGAAGGAACGAAACGCGGCATCTGCCGGTCGGTCGGCAAAGATCAGGAGAATGAGGAGTAAACATCGTGGCCATACTACCTCACGTGACCGATGGCGAGCGAATTGGGCTGATTGCCGGCAATGGCCGGTTTCCGATCATCTTCGCGGATAATGCCAGAAAGCTCGGCTATCACGTGTCGGCGGTGGCGCATGAAGGCGAGACGGAACCGGAATTGGCCGGCCATGTGGATCGGATCCATTGGATCAAAATCGGCCAGCTCAACAAGCTGATCAAGGCCTTCAAGGAAGACAATGTTCATCAGACCGTCATGTTGGGCGGGATCAAGAAGACGCATGTCTTTACAACCCTGCGTCCTGATTTTCGCACGTTGGCGTTAGCTGCCCGTGTGGCGCTCTGGAAAGACGACGACATTCTGCGGGAACTGGCGAAGGAACTCGAGCAAGAAGGGATCGCCATCTGTGAGTCGACCTTCGGGCTTGAGGGGATTCTCGTGGAAGAAGGGCCGTTGACCGAACGGACTCCATCGGAGAAAGAATGGGCGGACATCCGCTACGGCTGGGACGTGGCGCATGACATCGGTCGTCTCGATATCGGGCAATGTGTCGTGATTAAAGATCGCGTGGTTGTGGCCGTCGAAGCGGTCGAAGGCACCGATGGCGCCATCAAACGCGGCGGCGATCTGGCCAAGGAGGGCGCGGTGGTGGTCAAACGATCGAAGCCGCAGCAGGACTTGCGATTCGATCTCCCGGCCGTGGGGCCTCGAACGATTGACGTGATGGCATCGGTCAAGGCTTCCGTATTGGCGATCGAAGCCGGGCGGACCATTTTGTTGGATCGTGAGATCATGTTGGAGAAGGCCAAGTTTGCCCGCATTGCCATTGTCGGGATCAAGCAGGACGAGAGGGGCGGGCCGTAATGCGTGATGAGTTCCTGGCAAAGAAGCGGGGCGATGGGCCTGTTCTCTTTCCATCGCTGCATCGCGCAGTACTCATCGCGCATCATTCTCGGGGTATCCTATGAAGCGGTTAAGGGCCGGTGTGATCGGCGTCGGACATCTCGGGCAGCACCATGCGCGCCTCTATGCCTCCCTGCCCGGGGCGCAGCTCGTCGGCGTGACGGATCAATCGATTGAACGTGCGCAGACGGTTGCAGATCGGCATGGGTCTCCTGTCTTTCGTACGATTGATGAATTATTATCGCACGTCGATGTCGTGAGTGTGGCGGTCCCCACGTCAGGCCATTATGCCGTCGCCAAAATTTGTCTGCAGGCAGGCAAACATGTCCTGGTGGAAAAGCCCATTGCTGTCACACCGACAGAAGCACAGGAGTTGGTCCAGCTGGCCAAGCAACGAGGGTGTTGCTTACAAGTAGGCCACAGCGAGCGGTTCAATCCGGTGATGGCGCTGATGCGTCCCCATATTGGCCGGCCGGTGTTTATCGAATGTCACCGCCTCAGTAGCTTCAGTGAACGGGGGACGGACGTGGATGTGGTCTTGGACCTGATGATTCACGATTTGGATCTCGTGTTGTCTTTGAATCCTGGCCCTATTGAAGAAGTGCGCGCGGCGGGGGTCGCGGTATTGTCCTCTTCGATCGATATTGCCAATGCCCGTATTCAGTTCCAAAGCGGCTGCGTGGCTAATTTGACCTCCAGCCGGGTGTCGACGAATAAGATGCGGCGGTTGCGTCTCTTTCAGCGAGACAGTTACCTCTCGATCGATTTCCAGACTCGTCTCGGCATGGTCTCCCGACGCAGCGCCAAGGCAGGAGAGAAGCCGACCGTCGAGATCGAACAGTTGCAGGGTGGAGATGAAGAACCCTTGAAGCTCCAACTTGCATCATTTCTGCACGCAGCCAGCACGGGCACGAGGCCGGTGGTGTCCGGTGAGGATGGCGCGGCGGCAGTGGCGGCAGCACAGCAAGTGCTGCAGGCCATTGAGGCCTTTGCGGCTCGTCATGAAGAGGGGGCTCATGGGATAGACGGTGTCGGCGCGTCTTCTTTGTCCCGTCTGTGAAGATATGCGAATTCTGATCGTCACAGGTGAAGCGTCCGGTGATCTCCACGGGGCTCATTTAGCGAAAGCGATCATGGCGCTCGACCCGACCGCCGAGCTGGTCGGCATTGGTGGGGCGGCGATGCGCGCGGCAGGGGTGAGCTTGGTGCCGGGCATTCCCCAGTTGGACGTGATGGGATTGATCGGCCTGTCTGCCATTCGCGCCATGGTCCAGCGCGTGTTGGCGATCCGGCGAGTGCTGAAGTCGGAGGCGTGGGATTTGGTCGTGCTGATCGATAATCCAGGGCTGAATTTCCATTTCGCCAGGGTGGCCAAGGCCGCCGGCCGGCGAGTGATGTACTATATCGCGCCCCAAGTATGGGCCTGGCGTCCCGGTCGTATGAAGTGGATTCAGCGCCGGGTCGATCATGTCGTCGTGATTCTCCCGTTCGAGCCGGAACTGTATCGCCGGGCAGGGGTGCGTTGTACGTTCGTCGGCCATCCTCTACTTGATGCGGTGGCGCCGCAATACGATCGTGCGGCGCTTCGCAGGAAGTTCGGCCTAGACGAGTCGGCCCGCGTTGTTGGATTGTTGCCGGGGAGTCGGGTGCGCGAAGTCGAGATGCTGCTGCCGGTGCTTCTTGATGCGGCGGCGCAACTGCATGCCGCAGAACCGGGGATACAATTTATCCTGGCGCAGGCCTCGTCAATTCACGATCATCTGATCCAGTCTCTGTTGCACAATAGTCCTGTGCCGGTCCGCGTCGCATACGATCAGGCGAGTGAGGTGATGGCCCTATCCGATGTGTTATTTATTGCATCGGGGACCGCCACGCTGCAGGCGGCGGTGGTGGGGACTCCCATGGTGTTGCTGTACAAGACCACGCCGGTGACCTATCGTCTGGCGCGTTGGCTGATCAATGTGAAGTGGATCGGGCTCGTCAATCTGGTGGCAGGCCGATCGGTTGTGCCGGAGCTGATTCAGGGTGAGGCGACGGCGGAGCGCTTATGTCAGGAAGTGCTACACCTCTTGCGCGATCCGTCGGCTTATAATGATATGAAAACAGGGCTGCGACTGGTTCGGGAATCATTGGGAGAGCCCGGTGCCTCCCGCCGAGCCGCAGAGGTGGCATTGTCCGAATGTCGACGCTAGATCGCTTGATACGACTGTTTCGTTATCTGAAGCCCTATCGGGTTCGCTTGGGTGCGGCCTTCGCCTGCTCAGGCCTGGTGGCGGCTTTCTCCGGGGCCTATGCCTGGCTTGTCAAGCCGGTCCTCGACGAGATCTTCATCAATAAGAACGAAAGCCTTCTGCTCGTACTTCCACTCGCATTGTTCACGGTGTCGGTGCTGAAGAGTGCCTTCAACTACGGGCAAAACTATCTCATGAACTACGTCGGGAATCAGGTGATCACCGACATCAGGCAAGAGTTATTCGGGAAGCTCATTCGGCTGCCCATTCCCTACCACGATGTGAATACATCGGGACGGCTGGTGTCCCGTGTGGTGAACGACGTGTCGTTGATGGCCAACGCGGTGGCCGGCGTCCTGAAGGATATTTTTCAGCAGGGCCTCACGTTTCTCGCGATGATGGGCGTCATCTTCTATCAGAATTGGCGGCTGGCCGGTCTCTCGGTCATCGTCATTCCCTTGGCCATATTCACGATGGTGCGGATGGGGAAACGGCTGCGAGCGCTGGCGGCCAGCGGGCAGGAGCGGATGGGGGATATGGCCTCGACCCTTCAGGAAACATTGTCCGGTATTCGCATGGTGAAGGCCTATGGGCGGGAAGAGACCGAGGAGACGAGATTCCAACTGAGCAACCGGGCCTTCCTGAGTACGACGATGAAGGCGATCCAAGTCTCGTCCCTCGGGTCGTCGCATATGGAAGTGATCGGGGTGGTGGGGGTCGCGGCGATTATCTGGTATGGCGGCTTTCTCGTAATCAATGGCTCCATGACGCCGGGGGAATTTTTCTCGTTTCTGACGGCGATGTTCATGGCCTATGCGCCGATTCGCAAGCTGTCCGGTTCCAATAACGCCATTCAACAGGCGTTGGCCGCGGCGGAACGAGTCTTCGGCGTGTTGGACCTCAAGACTGAGCAGGAAGCGGAGAAGGGCCGGTTAGAGTTGCTGCGAATTGCGCAGTCTGTGACGTTCGACGACGTCACGTTTCATTATGAGAGCCAGTCGGTACCGGCGCTGAATGACATCAATCTGACTATTCGTGCCGGAGAAATGGTGGCCCTCGTGGGCAGCAGCGGCAGCGGAAAGACGACCCTC
>JBDSKU010000154.1:0-4148 GCA_039916745.1 Nitrospiraceae bacterium | reverse complement strand
CATTTCCAGGTCACGCAAGTTCTCTTCGCAAAAGCCGCATAGCTTCCTCCCGCGCAAGCCACTCGCCTCTCGCCAGCTCACGATCTGTCCATGACACTACAGAATGGAATTGAATATGCCGATAGGCACATCATGACGGAGATCGGCCTTCGAAAAAATATTCGACGGTCACCATTTTCGGAATAACCTGCTAAAATAATTTCATGGCATCTGTCTCCCACAAAACCAGCACCAGGAAATCCTGCCCGCTCCGGACGAGACTCCTCGAGGTGCGAGGAGGACTCTTGGGTCTCCATAAGGCTCTCATACTGGCAGAACAAGTCACCTACGAACGCATCAATGGCCGTGTCGCATCCAGCGGCCAACTGCTGCAATTGGTGTTGAACGATCCTTGGTTTACCTGGCTGCACCCTATCTCTCAGCTGGTGGTGAGCATCGACGATCTTCTCGACAATGAGTTAGAGCTCTCGCCCGTTGAGGTCGAGCACTTTCTCATAGAAGCCCGAGCCCTCATCCGCCCTTCGGAGGAAGGAGACGGATTCGAACGGTGTTATTACGAAGCCCTTCAGCGGGAACCGGACGTCATCTTCGCCCACGTCGAAGTCAAAAAACTGCTGACCCACATCGCCGCGTAATCCCTTCTGCGTTCGCCTATCATTCTAGTTCCACCCCTCAACGCCAGAGAACTTCAGGCTAGGGACCTTCGGCCTAATCTTGTTCAAACCTGTGTTATCGTAAAACATGCTCTTCATGGAGGCCCCCCATGAATCTCCTGACCTACCGACTCCTGTGCGTACTGGCCGGCAGCCTCTGCCTCTTCTCCGGCATGGCTATGGCCCAAGGCCATCACGGAGACGTCACGGTCGCAGTGATGCACGACAAAGTCATCGCGTTGCCGGCCGGCGGGAGTGGCATGGAGGAATCTCTCGGGCTGAATGAAACCGTCATCGTCACAGAGGCACGGGGACAAACTGCCTTTGCGCAGACCTCCAACCGGCTCTTGGGGTTTTCTTCTGAGCTTCGGCGGTGGACAGACGTACAGCTGGACAGCGGGGAACATGTCGGACGCCATCACGTCCTCCCACGATTAATTCTCGCGCAGAGCGACCGCCGGGTCTATGGATTCCAGGAGGGGCGAGGACATTGGACGACTGAACCGCTCGGAACCAGGGAGATCGTGAAACAGCTGCATGGCCGGGGACATGTCGCTGTGGCGATCACGTCAGAACGCGCCATGGCATTCTCCTCCTACACAGGTGGCATCTTCTCCATCCCCTGGTCGCCCGACGAAAAGGTGTTGTCCGTGGAAGACTCACACGACGCCTGTATGGTCCGGACCTCGACTCGCATGTTGATATTCCGCTCACAGAGTACGGAGTGGATGGAAGTGAAATAGAGCGGATACGGCCCAAGGGCCATCCAGGCCTTCGTCAGGCGCGCCGAAAACTTGAGTCTCGCCCTCCCCACCCTAGCCCAGAAATCAAGTTTTTCTTACCGCTGCCGATATCCTCTCTAGTACGCAATACGGAGACTCCTATGATGAAACCACGATGTCGCCTTCGAGTGCCGGTCGGTTACCTCGCCAGTATCCAAAGCGATACCGATGCTGGAGAAGGGGTCTTGCTCGACCTCTCGCCGACCGGTTGTCGGATGCGCAGCGACATCGCGTTAAACGCGGGATCCTATCTCACCTTACAGATTGCTGTGGCTCAGGAACCAACCCCACTGGCAGTCGAAGTCTCGGTCGTTCGCTGGTGTAAAGACGGCCACTTCGGTGTGGAGTTTCTCCGGTACAGTCAGGGAGACCGTGAACGAGTCACCGACCTTGTTGAAACCCTTCCCTCAATAGAAATAGCCGCCCATTCCGATTACGCGATATCGACCTTGAGCGCCGTCAGCTCCTAACCCGCATTTCGTGAGGCGCTCTCAAGACTGAAGACTAAAGGCTGAAGAACTTCGAGCTCAGACCTTCAGTCTTTAGCCTTCGGACCGCGCCTATCGAGCAGATCTTGTTCATCTCCCTCATATGCCTAACAAGACAAAGGCGGCCGGCCCTGATGGACCGACCGCCTCGTACCGAGCATATGCTGCCCGCGAAACGCTATCGCTTAGTGCTTCTCACCCTTGTCGCCATCTTCGTGCTTGTCCTTGTCGCCGTGCTTCTCACGATCCTTGTGCTTTCCACCCTTCTTATGCTCGCCATCCTTCCGATGCTTTCCGCTCTTGCCATGCTTCTCCTTCTCTCCCTCACCCTTGGGCGCTTCCGCCGCTGGAGCAGGCGCGGCTGCCGGAGCCGTAACCTGAGGAGCCGGAGCGGCAGGTGCGGTAGCCGGAGCCGCATCAGGCGCTTGAGCCAAGGCACTGGTAAAGGCATACAACACGGCGGCAGCCGTCAAAGAAGCTACTGTTCTGGTCATGAGAATCCTCCCTGAGTTAATGTCGAATGATGAGGTGGCAACCACCCCGATGGCCTCAACTAACGCAAGGCCGGTGCCACGGTTATGCCACAAATCGCTGCAAATTTCTCAAGAAACTAGAAGGTCACCTCTGCCACAGGACAAATCCACGCAAAAAATGAGGCGGGATGGAGGAAATATCCGCCATCCCGCCCCAGCGAGATCACCCAAGTTAGATGACGCTCTGGCAAGAATTTCAACCCCTCAACGCCAGATGAATCAGCCTGCGAATTTGAGATCCTATACCTAGGCTGTTCAAAATGGCCGTTCAGCAGGCCGCAGCGAGTGAAGACCCGAGGCTACCCTCTGGGGCGCACGGTGCGACGAGTAAGGAGCACCGCGTCTGTGCGCGCCGCCGAGTGGTGAGGCGGCCGGGTCCCCGTTGAGGATCTGAACGATGCGAGAACGACGCTGGCGGACTTTTTCAACAGCCTAGAGTCGCCCTTCGTCGAGTTCGATCGCATCCACCCATGTTGAAACAGGAGGGAGCGAGCTGACCGCGACGCCACGTTTCTTCGCAACATCATCTAGCCGAGCCTGAAGCCTGGCACGAGTGGCATCATCTTTCGGACCGGACGACAGCAGCCCCTGCGACCACTGGGCGATCTCCTCGTGCGAATGCGGCTTGCCATTCGCCACGACCCAGGCAAGCAATTGCTCATCCGTCCCACCGGCCAAGACTTGTTGCTCAAACGCCGTCGGATCGATTTGCAGAAAATCGACCAGGTATTTATCGAACCCAGCGGTGATGTAGTTATAGTCCTGAATTTTGCCAGCGTGCCGCAAGCGAATCTTGTCGATAAACCGGCCGAGGTGGGCAATGCCACCGAGGAGGGCTTTGGGGCTGCGGGGATAGTTCGCCATTCCGTTTTCTCCAAGGTTGTGAGTGGTCAAAACATACAGATGAGCAAGAGAGAAGTCCAGACATGGGGCTGACCACTAGCCAGCTTACGCTGCCCCCTCGGTACAGCTCGAACCGACTCGGCCGAGTGGAAGCCTTCTGGAATTCCCTCAGCTGCGATCCTTCGATCGCAGTACTTCAGTCAGTTTCAGCTTTCCTTCTCAGTCAATCCTCGGTGGGCCCCCGTTCTTCCGGCGAGGTCACGCGGCAACATACCAACGCTCGGAGCAATCAACGGTTCGTGAATTCTTTTCTTTGCTTGAACCTATTCTTTTCCGAGCGCCAGTCTTACATACACATTTGCTGGTTTAACGGCCGGCGATAACCTGCCGGCCAACAGCAAGCGAAACGCCGCAGTTGGCTAGTCGAGTTGATTGCCTTGCTATGCTGCCTCTGACTATTCACCTATGACTGTCTGCTTGAGATCCTCAGTCGACTATTCTGTGTGGCGCGAAGGCTGTGGCGGCTGAATGTGTTCTGGCCAGTACCGCACGCTCTGAAGGTATTCGGTCGACTCGGCGTGCTCTGCAAACTCCAGCAGGTTTCCCAGCTTCTCCGAAAGTACGGTGCGCACGTCAGCAGGTGAAGCGAAGAAGAACTCCTTTCGATCATTCGCCCAGTTCACGCGACGCGCCGAGAAGTGCTCGTGGAGCTCGTTCTCCAGGCTCACGGCGTCCTCAGAAAAGAAAATTGCGTGCACGTCGAAACGGAATGGGACCGACGCGTCTCCAAGTTCGTAGATGCGCTCGAGCGGCTCCAGCCGGCGGGTTAGCCCAATCTTCACGACGTGA